>CAMYWN010000008.1 GCA_947302765.1 uncultured Candidatus Saccharibacteria bacterium | reverse complement strand
ATTTCTCCGCAATAATCTCCTCAGATAGCAGCGACTCTACTTCCTCTTCAATCTTCCGCCTTAAAGGTCTCGCTCCGTTCTTCGGATCATACCCTTCTTTAATTAGATAATCCTTCGCTTCTTCATCAATCTTCAGACCAATCCCCTTTGTTGCTAAACGTTTTCTTAAATCGTCAATCAAATTATCAAATATCCTTTCCACATTCTGCCGTGTCAAAGCGTGGAATACTATAATATTATCGATTCTATTAATTAGTTCCGGCCGCATCACTTTTTTGAGCGCCTTCATCGCGTATGACTTATTCTCTTCATATTCCTCCTCTAGGGCCTTCTTATCTTTCGCCGTCTTCGCCGCAAACCCTAGCTCCGACTCCCTATACATATCCGCCGAACCAAGATTTGAAGTCAAAATCACGATTGTATTATTAAACTTAACTTTGTTTCCTTGCCCGTCCGTCAGTACTCCATCTTCTAGAATCTGTAGCAAAATGTTAAATACATCCGGATGCGCTTTCTCGATCTCGTCAAACAATATCACCGAATAGGGCTTACGTCGTACCGCTTCTGTCAACTTCCCGCCATCATCATAGCCAATATACCCCGCTGGCGCCCCTACCAGTCTCGACACATTATGCTTTTCACCAAATTCTGACATATCGATTTTGATTAGAGCGTTCTCGCCTCCAAATACTTCTCTGGCAATTACTCTAGCTAGTTCCGTCTTGCCCACGCCAGTCGGTCCCATAAATAGGAACGAGCCAATTGGTCGCCTAGAATCAGTAATACCTGAACGCCCCCTTCGAATAGCCTTCGAGACCACGCCTATCGCCTCGTCTTGGCCGATAATCGATTTCTTTAGTTCTTCTTCCAGTCCAAGTAACATCTTCATTTCGCTACCATGTACTTTTGCCACCGGAATTCCAGTTTTAAGAGAAACCGCCGTAGCTAAGTTTTCTTCGGTTAGCTTCGGCGTCTCCATATTTTTCGCACCGGATTTCTCTAGTTTTTTAATCTCTTTTTCAAGCCTTGCCGCCTCAGTTTTATACTCGGCGGCTTTCTCGTAATCTTCTTTCTCTGCTGCTTCCGAAATCTTATTCTCAAGCTGTGCTTTTTCGATTTTCATCTTCTTGTACTTACCACCGCCTTTTTTGTCTGCCGCCACCTTGCAAATCGCCGAAGCTTCGTCAATAATATCAATCACTTTATCAGGCATAAATCTATCATTAATATACCTTTGTCCCATCACAATTGCAGTTTCTAGAATCGCATCTGGTATTACTACTCCATGATGTTTCTCATAGTGGCCTTTAATTCCCTTGAGAATACGTAGCGTTACCGCAGCAGACGGCTCCTCTACCATTACAGTCTGAAATCGCCGCGACAAAGCTTTATCTTTTTCAATCGACTTTCTATATTCGTCTAAAGTTGTCGCCCCGATCAGATTAATTGTGTTCCTAGCTAGTGCTGGCTTCAGAATATTTGCCGCGTCCATCGACCCCTCCGACGAACCAGCTCCACTCAAAAGATGAATCTCATCGATAAATAGTAGCACCGAATCATCTCCCGTAGCCTCATCAACCACCCCCTTTATCCGCTCCTCAAACTCCCCGCGAAACTTCGTACCAGCCACCAGAGACGACAAATCTACCTGATAAATATGCTTTCCAATCAAATTCCCCGGCACCTCATTATTTACAATCCTAGTCGCCAACCCTTCTACAATCGCCGTTTTACCTACACCGGCCTCACCGATTAGCACTGGGTTCGATTTTGTTCGTCGGGACAGCACCGTGATTACTCGTTCAATCTCACTATCGCGTCCAATTACCGTATCGAGATGCCCCTGTTTTGCTTCTTCGGTCAAATCCTTTCCGTACCGCGTCAGGAATTTTAACTGCTTTCTATTAGTATACTTAGCCTTTTCTGCCTTCAGCTTCTCGTCTTTAGTCTGCTCCTCGACTAACTTTTCAATCTCATCTAATAGCTTTTCGTTATCTACTTTTAACCCTGTTAAAATTAGAGAAGCTCGTGAATTTGGCTGAGAAAGTAGAGCGTATAATATATGCTCCGTTCCGATCACTGTCAGCCCTTGTTCCCTCGTATAATTCTGCGCCATTCTAAGCGTCAAAATCACCGCCTCAGAAAGCGACATCATCGCCATATCGGAGCCTGGTACCTCTACCGCCACTTTATTAAGCGCCTTCTCTACCTCGTCCGTTGTTACTCCTTCTTCCCTTAGCATTTTTGCACCCGTAGAGTTGTCCATCGACATAATTCCAAGTAACAAGTGTTCCGTCCCCATATAGCCGTTATTATATCTTTTACTGTAATAATCTGACTTTTGCAGCGCAAAACGTGCATTTTCAGACAATCTATTCATTATTTCACTAAACTCTTCTTGCATAATACCTTTCTTCAAGCGAGCCTTTTGTATTTCCTGGGTTCACTCGCCCATCTACCTCTAGTATACAAAATTAGCACTCCCATGTCAAGAGTGCTAATTACCTCATTTCACTTATGCTTTCATTATATCACACTCTATGGTATAATAACACCGTTAAAAAGGAATAAAGTATGCTAAAGATCAAAGGGCAAAAACGCGACCCACTTGTTCCACCCATCAGCGTGGCAGCATTATTTAACCTCTCTAGCTTCCATCATTGGAACGACACGGTCATCAACCAAAAAGAATTAGACTTTACTCGCCGAGAGCTAAAGCAAGACGCTAGAACTCTCGCCAAAGCCTTTCTAGAACTAGGAATCAAAAAAGGCGAAATCATATTAGTCGCAACTGGACGCTCTATGTACGAGAACGTCATTATTTTTTTGGCAGCAAATCGCATAGGTGCCGTTGTGGCTTTTCTAGATGAGAAAACCGCTCGCGAAACCCTCATCCATTACCTAAACGAGTTTAATTCTAAACTATTAATTACCTACAAATATACAGAAAAGCGTATTCGGGATTTGAAGCACGACGTTAAATCTCTCAAGCATATCATCAATCTTGACGGTCGCACCATAGACGAGGCCGGACCAGACGACGAGCAAACCGAAGATATCGAGTTCCATGCCCTAGACGGCTTCTGGCTAGGCAAACAGAACATTGTTACTATCGCTAATCGATACCAAGGCAGAATTCCTAGGAACATCTTTAAACCAAACAATGAAGCTCTTATTTCCTTCACATCAGGCTCCACATCTGGCCCCAAACCACTAGTTTTTACTAATAAAAACCTTATCGCCTCAGCCATTTATTCTAAAGTCGCCTCAGCGGTCAAAATGTGGGACAAAGAACTCCATACTTGGATGGACTACGTCAAATTTGATTGCCCGTATGGTTTCGTAGTTTCCACCCTCGCACCTATCTGTGGTGGAGGGGAAGTTATTCTTACCCCAGACATCAATGACGACAATTTAGATTATTACATTGGCAAAAATCCAAACACTATCTTTGGAATACCATCACTACTCGAATCAATGCCCCTACTAAAAGACACCACAGATATTAGCAATCTAAAAATGTTTGCCTCCGGTGGTGAGCGACTCGAAAAATCTGCTTCTCTAGCTGCACTCGAGTTCTTTAAGACTCGCGGCCTAAATAATATCAAAATCAGTAACGGCTATGGTGTCGGCGAAGCCCTTGGCCTCATTTCTACCGCCGTCGGCAACACCGCATATAATCCAAGTTCAGTTGGCCGTATCCCCGCTGGTGCACATGTTACAATTCTCGACCCAGAAACCGGAAAAGAATTAGGCTTTAACGAGACCGGCATTCTCCATGTTACCGGTAAACATATTTTAAACCGCTACTATAACCGTCCCGACCTCAATGAAGAAAAGATTGTCACCCTTCATGGCAAAAGATTCGTCAATACTGGCGACATGGCCTATGTCACTCCCACAGGGTACGTTACTCTAGTTGGGCGCGCCAAATTCTTTATCAACAACCTCCCAGCTAAAGTCTATTACGAAATAGTCCGCACCGCCGTATCAAAATCCGAACTTGTAGAGAAATGTTACGTTGTTAAAGGCCCCGACAAAAAACTTAAATTGGCTCCATACGCGTTCGTTGTCCCCAAAACAGGAGTCCCTCGCAACAACGAAACACGTAAAGCGATAAGAGAAACCGCCAAGCAAACCTTCAACCTCGGTCGTCACCGTATTACGCTCAAATCATATGAAATCCCCACTAAAATCATTTTCTTAGATGACTTCCCGAGAACCCGCGCCGACAAAACCAACTTCCGCGAACTCGAAAAAATGGCCAAAGAACTTTAAGTCGTGTTATAATCGCCTTATTATGATTACGAAAGCTATTATTCCGGTCGCTGGTTGGGGAACCAGGCGGCTCCCAATTACAAAAATTATTGAAAAATCAATGCTCCCCGTCGGCAATCGCCCCCTAGTAGACTATTCGGTTCAAGAATTAATCAAGGCCGGTGTCAAAGATATTTACATGGTTATTAGCAATGTCGAACCTTGCCAAGTTCAAGAGTTCTATAAAGACAATTTAGCCCTGAATCAATACCTCATCGATCGCGGTAAAGAAGATCGTCTAAAGCTCGCCAAAACTTTGCCAGATGATGTCACAATTCATTACACTATCCAAGACCCTGCCGGTAAATACGGTACCGCTGTACCTATCGCCATGGTCGTGGAAGAGTATAGCCTAAACGAGCCTGTCCTTGTTTTTATGGGCGATGATTTTATTTGGAACCCCGAAGGTGAATCCGCCACGGAAACTCTGATTAGGGCAATCCAGGATCCCACCGACTCTGCCATACTTGGAGTCGAAATCGACAAAGAAAAAGTCGAAAAATACGGAGTCTTATCAACCGAAAATGGTCATTTAACTGGCATCGTCGAAAAACCTTCCGTAGAAGATGCTCCTTCAAACCTTATCAACGTATCCAAATACATCATGTCCCCAGATTTGCTCCAATACATTGTTAAATACGTCAAGGAAAACGACTTTGGTCCAAAAGACCAAGAATACCTGGTGACCGATCCCATCTATGAATACATCAAAAATAACGGCGTTATGCAAGTAGCACCTATTGCGGGAGAATACCTCGACGGTGGCTCCGTAGAAGGCTGGCTCCACGCCAACAACGTCGTCTGCAACTATCAATCTAATCACTAATCTCAATCAAAGATTGAGCCCAGCTCTGTGGCAAATCGCTTTGGCCACAGAGCATTGCTATAGTAGCTGCAATATTCTGCAAACTAGGGTTATTGTTTCTTGCCAACTTATAATGGAATCTGTTTCTAGTATTATCACAAATAATACAAGGCACCCTGTTTAATGTATGTGAAGTTTTCGGCCGACCGTCCTTATCGAGTAACTCCTCCGCATTCCCATGATCCGCTACAATTATTAAACACCCCCCAAGCTCAGCAACTTTATCATAAATCCTCTTCAGACTGATATCAATCGCCTCCATCGCTACGATTGTAGCTTCCATATTAGCCGTGTGCCCCACCATGTCGCCACCAGGATAATTAACACGTAAAAACTTATACTTATTCAAGTTCTCTAATACTTGATCGGTGATTTCAGCTGCCCGCATCCAGGGACGAGTCTCAAATGGCTCTGTATAAGAATCTACCTGAATAAAACTTTCACCCTTCGCCTTATCATAACTATTCCCATTAAAATAATACGTTACATGCCCAAACTTAACCGTTTCAGAAATAGCTAATTGAGAAATATTCCTCTCCGACAAAAACTTATTTAATGTTTCAGTAATACGTATTGGCTCCACCAATCTATGTTCCGGTACATGTGTATTAGAATTATATTCCGTCATACCAACATAGTATACGTCATCAGGCGAATAATTACCTCGATCAAAATACGGGAAATCCCAATATGTGAAAGCCTGCGTTATTTCTATTGCTCTATCCGCGCGAAAATCAAAGTAAATCAATGCATCCCCCTTCGTAATGTTCCCTACAGGATGCTCATCTTGATCCACGATCACAAAAGGCGGCAAATCCTGGTCTTGCACATTCGGATTAATCCGTCGCAAAATAGTAATAGCCTCCTCAGGTGTTTTAAAGTAATACTCTGCCTCACCTTTTACCATCATTTTCCATCCTTTTTCTACCACACTCCAATCATTTTCGTATCTATCCGCCACGCATACCATCCTTCCCCCGCCCGATGCTATTTTAATATCAGCATTCGCAAACCTCCCCACAAAGCTTTCGAATCTCTGAATATACTTTGGTTCCGCTTGCGGCGAAACATCTCTCCCGTCAAATACCGCATGTACACGCATCCGCCTTACACCTTCTTCATAGGCCTTTACTATCATTTGTTCCAAATGAGAAATATGACTATGCACCCCGCCATCAGAAAAAATCCCCGCAAAGTGTAACGTAGCCCGTTCATTTCCACTCCGAGTACCTTCAAGAACCTGCGATATCGCACCCTTCCAAGCCTCAGAATTAAATACTTCTCCCGAGCTAAAAGCCTCCTCAATTCGCGCTATACCTTGTTTCAAAGCTTTACCACACCCCATCGTATTATGCCCAACTTCAGAATTACCCATCTGTCCTGGCAAAAGGCCAACAGCCTCACCAGAAGCATCAAGGGAAACCCGCAAAAAATCTCGTGTCGCATACCCCAAAAACTCTGTTCGCGCTCTCGACACAGCGTTCCCCGGCGCGTCCGGCGCTAAACCCACTCCGTCTAAAATCGCGAGCACCACAGGCCCATCATACTGTAGTTTATTCATAAGCCCATTATAGCACATTGCAATAGAAAAGCTATTGCGAAGCATAATGAGACTTAGACCAGATTTCTAAACTGTAAGCTCTGCTACTTTAGCAATGAAAAAATCTCCCCTAGCCCGAAGGGCGAATAAGGAGATTTTTTCTTGACCTATGTAGCAGGTCTTACAATTTAGAAGTCCAAGCTTCGCAATAACTTTTCTATTGCAATACTACAATGAGAAAAGACAAAGTACGACTATGTTTACGACTGCAATGCACGCTACCACACGGATTCCCCACTTAAACCAAGTTGAATAATCCACTTTAGCAAGTGCAAGTCCTCCCATGATCGCGCCACAAGTTGGCGTAATCAAGTTGACTAAACCATTTGCCGCCACTATTGTCATAGCAGCCACGTCTGTACTATAGCCGAGATTTGAAGCAACCGGTGCAATAATCGGCGTCGACAACGTTGCAAGTCCAGAAGATGATGGCACCAAAACTGACAACACGACATGCAAGATATAGTTTAGTGGCACAAACAGCATTTCTGGCAAAGTTGCCAAAAAGTTCGAGGCGTTATACACAATAAAGTTGTCTATCGCCGTTTCACTCATTAATACCGAAGCCCCACGCGCTACCGCAATTACTAGTATCACACCAATCATATCGTCTGCTCCGTCAACAAACGCATCCACGAACCCATGCTCACCTTGACGGTTAATGATCGCAATAATAATTGCACAGATCAAGAACCACAAAGCCGCCTCATAGAACCACCAGTTTCCTAGACTTGCTCCCGTCAACCATCCTGTCCAAGAATCAAAGAATGTTATTCCGAATTCACCCCATGGAATAAACCCAACGATCATCACCGCAAAAGTCAGCCCAAAGACCACTAATGTTGCTATCTGCTTACCCGACAGCTTCGCTTCGTCTCCTTGAGCTTTCAAAAACTTACCGTAAGTCTTTTCAGCTGCCGCCTGCTCACGTAAACTAAGAAATGTAGACCCTTTATCTTTTTGTACTTTTTTAGCGTATCTTATTACAAAGAATGCTGAAATCGCTAAAGTAGTTAACCACAATACGGTAGCAATCAATATAATCATACCTTGATTGAAATCGATACCGGCATCTTTCATCGCCGAAATCGCCACCCCAGTTGCAAACGGATTAATGGTTGAACCAAGTACGCCAGAACCAGCACCAAGCAAAATTGTGGCAACACCAACCAGCGGGTCTAGGCCAGCCGCGAACATCGTTGCAGCAATAAGCACATAGAACCCTACACTTTCTTCCAAGAATCCATAAGTAGTACCAAGAATTGAAAAAACAAACATTAAAAGTACAATCAATAAATATTCTTTGCCTTTCAATTTTTGTACTAAGAGCTTAATTCCTGTCTCTAGTGCTTTAGTCCTAGATACTACCGCAAGTAAACCACCTAGCATCATGATAAAAATACAAACATCAATCGCATCCGCAAAACCTAGAATCGGAGCCATCAGTATCTGATAAAGCGCTGCCCCTTCTACGCCAGAACCATCTACGATAGCGCAAGCACCTTCTCCATAAGCTTCTTCGCAAGCCTCTAAGCTATCGAAGGCTTCCGTATCAATAACCGCTGGGGCTAAATCCTCGGCAACACGATTCATCTTTTCGTCTTCTGGTATAGGCTCTTCGGTTATCATTCTTGATTCAGCTTCGGCACCAAGATTGTCAACCATTTCACCTAATCTAGATTCATCATCTACCTCCACGACACCTTCTGGCTCATTATTAACAAACCCCTCATCCGAAACCTCTGGAGCTTCAACTTTCAACTCTTCAGGTCCACCATCTTTCACTTCACCTTCCCACTCACCAGGACCGACTTCTACGCTTTCGACATCTTGCGACGAAACAGCTGTATATTTGGCCTTCGGTAAAACATGCGACAAAATACCAAGCAAAACTATCAAAATCATAATAATCGAATATGCAGAAAGCATTGCTCGGCTACGTTTTTTGCCACGCTTCTTTTTTGTGAACATTCTAAATCCTCTTTACTTTAATATTCTCCCCCATCAAACTAGCTTTATTAATCTCCATAAAATTAATCGTTCGAATACTCTTAAATCCAATCGTCTTTATTTCATTTACTTTTATTATTCTGCGTTCTTTTATATTTATTTTCATATTTTTCCTTTGTTTTAATTTTTGCCCCCATCTTTGATTTACTCTCAACTAATAAATCTCCGCCCTTAGACCTCCTCTCTTACTAACGCCATCGACATGCAGTGGGAGCCGCCACGTCCACGTGACAACTCCGAACTCGGTATCTCAATCACTTTTACTCCATGCTTGCGTAACGCTTGATTTGTTACATAATTTCGGTCATACGCCACAACTACACCCGGTCGAATACATAACAAGTTAACGCCATCGCTCCACTGCTCACGCTCCGCGTCAATCCTCTTGCCATTACCGCACTTAATTAGCTCAACTCTATTTAAATGGAGATATTTTTCTAACACCTTCTGGAGACTCTGGTGGATTTCAATTATTTCAATTTCTCCCCCTCTTCCTGGTGTAATTTCATAGATAGTTGAAATATCCATTATCGCGTCCTGCACCGCGAATTTATCAACATCGACTTGCGTCATCACAGTATCAAGATGCATAAAACTTCTCTCATCTGGTATATCAATAGCTAAAACATATTTAAAGTTATTACCTTTATCGGCAAACAATTTCTTCGCAAAAATTGCAATCGCGTCCGGCTCCGTCCGTTGCGAAACTCCAATCGCTACAACATCCTTGGAAAGGACCTCGATATCGCCACCCTCAATACAATACGGCTCAGTTCTATCGTAGTATAGCTTTGTCTTTTCGTAAAATGGGTGATATTTAAACACGTATTCTGCGAATATCGACTCTCTCGTCCTCGTCGTTGACCACATCCTATGTAGTGTTGCACCATTACCAATTGTCGCCATTGGATCTCTTTGAAAAAGAATGTTTGGGATCGGATCCATAATCATTCTACCAGTGTCTCTCGTTGCATAAAAACCTGATATTGCGCCTAGCTTCTTTAACTCAGAAATATCGATTCCGGCAATGCATTTTTTAACCATATCACGAGTGTCTTTAATCGCGTTCAGAAATTCAAAACAATACTTAGCAATCTTAGGAGATGTCACTCCCGCCTCTATAATAAACTGCTCCAAAAACTTTTTTCTAACCGTCCTACCACCTGCTTCAATCGCTTCGGCTGCAAGATCTGTAATATATACTACCTCCACCCCCTCAGCCCGCAGTACATTAGCATAAGCATCATGCTCTTCCTGAGCGATTTTTAAATAAGGTATATCGTCAAACAATAGTCTTTCCAGCGTATTCGGCGTTAAGTTTAAAAACTCATCACCAGGCCGATGCATTAATACCTTCTTCAAAGTACCAATCTCACTAAAATTTGCTATAGAACCATTCACTTTATTTGCCTCCTATTTAATTAATAATCATATTTATATCACTTTAATCCGGTCGACGAATCCCACAACGTCAGAAACATTACGGACTTAATTGTATGCATTCTGTTTTCAGCCTGCTCAAACACTAGAGACTTATCCGATTCAAACACTTCGTTCGTCACTTCCATTTCATTTAACCCAAAATTTTTATTAACATCTTTTGCTATGGAAGTATTTAAGTCATGAAAAGACGGTAGACAATGCAAAAATATTGCCGTATCCTTCACGCGTGTCATCAGTTCCTTATTAACTTGATACGGTCTCAGTAGATTTATTCTCTCGCCCCACTTTTCTTGAGGCTCACCCAAAGACAACCAAACATCAGTATAAACCACATCAACTCTACCGTTTAGTTCTTCAAGATTTGGAGTTACGGTAATGGTCGCACCATTTTTTTCGGCAATCGGTTTGCATTTTTCCACTATAGCATCAGATGGTTTTAGCTCACTCGGTCCACAAGCAATAAAGTTTACCCCCATCTTAGCGCTCATCGCCATCAAAGAATTTGATACATTATTTCTAGTATCTCCCACGAAAGCCACCGTCAGACCATTCAATTTACCAAAATGTTCTTCAATAGTCATAAAATCGCCTAGAGCCTGCGTCGGATGACATTCATCAGTCAAACCATTCCATACTGGCACATCCGAGTATCGAGCCAGCTCGTCAACAATACTCTGATCAAATCCACGATATTCAATCCCATCATATAACCTAGATAACACCCTAGCAGTATCCGCAATAGATTCCTTATGCCCCATTTGTGAGCCCGAAGGATCAAGGTATGTCACGCCCATACCTAAATCATACCCGGCCACTTCAAAAGAACATCTTGTCCTCGTAGATGTCTTCTCAAACACAATCGCAATATTCTTGTTTGGGAAAAACTTGTGATTCTTTCCTTCTTTTTTATATTCCTTAAACTTTTTCGCAACTTTTAGCATGTAATGCAGCTCATCCTCACTAAAATCTAAAATTCTTAAAAAATCTTTTCCGAAAAAATTCATTTTAATTCCCTTCTTACTTATGCTTATTATATATAATTCCGCATTTTAATGCAAGACGGTTATGTTATAATTAAGTCATGAAAAAGCGTATCGTTCTAGCTCTTGGCGGAAATGCTCTACAAAAAAACGGCGAAGCTACGGCTGAAGCACAAAAGAAAATTGCCACAGAAGTAGGAGAAATCATAGCACGCCTAGCCGACAAGTACGAAATTGTAGTAGCTCACGGCAATGGCCCACAAGTCGGTAACATCCTTATTCATGAAGAGTCCGCCTCTACCCAAAAGGCACCCGCCATGCCACTCGAAACCGCCGTCGCCATGAGCCAAGGTCAAATCGGCTACTGGCTCACGCAGGCAATCAATAATGCCTTTCTAAAAGCACGTCAGCAAAAATCCGCCGTTACTATAGTCTCTCAAGTCGTAGTTAATCGTAATGACCCTGCCTTCAAAAACCCCACGAAACCAATTGGACAATTCTACTCCGCAAAGGAGGCAAAAGCCTTGGCTAAATCCAAGCACTGGGTAGTTAAAGAAGATGCAGGACGTGGCTGGCGTCGCGTCGTTGCCAGCCCAAAGCCGATCGACATTGTCGAAAAAGATTCTATCAAACGACTAGTCGAAAAAGGCGACATCGTCATTGCCGCCGGAGGTGGAGGCATCCCCGTCATTCGTACCAAAATCCTAAAACGTCTTAAAGGGGTGGATGCCGTCATCGACAAAGACTATGCTGCCGAGAAACTAGCCGAGTTAGTTGACGCAGACATTTTTGTCTCCGTTACCGCCGTTCCAAATGTTTATATCAACTTTGGTACCTCTGAGCAACAAGCCATTGGCGCTATTTCGGTTCAAGAAATCAACCGCCTCAAAAAATACAGTTATTTCAAGGCAGGCTCTATGCTTCCCAAAGTTGAAGCCGCTGCCAAGTTCGCTACCAACACAGGTAGGATTGGTATTATTACAGATATAGAACACCTCCAGCTTGCACTCCAAAACAGAGCTGGCACTATTATTACGAAGTAAATTATGCTATAATTCCTTAAAGCCCGCTTGGCGGAACTGGTAGACGCGCTAGCTTCAGGTGCTAGTGGTAGTAATACTGTGAGAGTTCAAATCTCTCAGCGGGCACCACCAAGTTCCAATGGTAGCCTTTGCTACTATTTTTTTCTACCCAAAGCAGCTGAAAAACGCAAAAAGTTGCCAAAAAAGCTATTGTTTTTAGTCTGAATACTTGTTATACTTATAAGTGAAAAATGCGAGAGGAGTTGTGGGAGATTTAGGGAAACACACTAAATACTTATTTCCGCTAATTTTGATGGTTTTCTCCTTCATTAACTGCGGGATTGTTTCTGCTACCATCGACCCGAACGCTTATACACTTACCTACAATCTACAAAACCAAAACCAGGCCATCAGGGTAACAGATCTTGCCTCGTCAGACCAATACCTTAGTACCATGCGCACTATTTCCGTTAATACAAATGCCCCATCCGGATACAGAATTTACGTAAATGTCCCGTCCGACGAAACATCCAACGGCAACTTAGTCTTATTAGGCGGAGACACTTCTAGTCCATCTATCGACACTCTAAATACAACACCCGCTACGGCAACCACTCTAAACCCCAATACGTGGGGATTCGGCATTCCCAATACGACAACCGGACTACCTACAAATGCTTTTAGCCCCAGTTATACCACAGGTGTACCATCCCCTAGCAACACTTACTCCGGAGTAAAGATAGATCCTACCTACACTCTCATCCGCAATGTTTCAACCGCCGTATCCGGTACCGATAGTTTTGATGTTTATTACGGAGTGCGTCTCAATCAAAACATTATATCCAATCCAGGAACTTACGAAACCAACATTGCATACCACGCCGTCATCGAAGCTACAAACGTAGTAGGAGGAGAAGCGACTATCCTTCCTACATCTGGTCCAAAATCAGGCTACGAAACAGTCACTATTACCACATCCCTAAAAAGCGATTTTATACCAGACGGTATAGGTGTCACAATCGGAGGTCTTGATTGCACTAACCCAAGAGGCAACATTAATACTGGAACCCTAATCATTACCTGTATTACTCAAGCGCATACTCCCGAATTAACCGACGTCATAATCAATATCGACTCATTAGGTATTAGTTACACCATAGAAGACGGATACGAATATCTCGAAACCGGAGACGTTAAAATTACAAACGTTAGTTACGTTTCTGGCGTCAACGTCAACGGAACTCCACATCCATCAGTAGATAGTGACAATAATATAGATTTCGATCTAACTTTCAAAAGTGGCGTCACGCAAGACAATAACACGTTCTCCGCTACTTATCGGCTCACGATGGCCAATACCACATCGAGTGATTACATTTTTACCGCACCAGTATCCAATCTAGTTCTTCGCTTATCATCTACTACCACTAGTGAAGTCTATTACGAGCTAAGTGGTATTTCTGTCGGCGACACTATTCCCGCAAATAGTACTGTCAGTTTTGATATAATTTTGTCAGCAGACTACGTATCGGGTACACACGGCGTCGAGGGTGGCATAGAAGTCAACCCAGTAGAAGACAAATCCGGTTCGCTCGTCGGAAGCATTGTTGGCTCAAACGAAGGTGATCTAAGAGACAACAACGACCTCGCCATGTTCCAGATTAATGTGCAAAATACTTTTTCGTCAGAAAAAGTATTCACGATTGATATTCTAGGCAACAATTTCGCCATTGCCGACGCATCAGGAAACTTCTTGGGTCCTCAAACAATCGCAGCTAATACCACCTCGACCTATACCTTTTACGTCAAAAAAACCGCTGGAGCAACATATGGCAGCGACTATGTTAATGCGGCTATAGTACTTTACTATGATAGTACAGAAACAAATAGTGGCACTTTAAAACTCGCCGTCGATAAAGACCCCTCCTATGTAGACAATGAAGCTCCGTACATAGATAGCGTCACCGTTACCCAGAATGACACAATCGGTTCTGCTACCGTTTCATGGAATGGCACCGATAATGTCGGTGTCGCCAGTTACGCTATTTATCCCTGCACCAAAAACGGCAACAGTTATACTTGCGGTGACCCAATCACCGGCATCAGCGGAGACGCAACATCCTACACTCTCACTGGGCTTTCTGACGGTCTTTACGGAATAGTAGTAGTAGGCTACGACGACGAGGGGAATACTGCTACACAAAACGAAATAGATACCGCTACCACCAGTCCGGGTCACGCCTCAAGAAGTCCAGACACCGAACTCAGATGGAATTACACTATTACGGGTAAAATCACCAACGGCTCTCTAAGCAACAATGGCCAAACAATTCGAAGAGGCAGTACATACACTGGCACCATTTCGCCAAATAACAGCTATGATACTCCTGGCTCAGTTACCATCAAGATGAATAATCGAACACTCACTAGTAGTCAATACACTTACCGAAGTGGCTCCATTACCATTACTATCCCGGTAGATGGTGATATCGAAATTACCGCAAGCTGTCCATGGAATTTCTGTTTAATCGAAGGAACATTGATCGCTCTCGCCGATGGAACGTCAATCCCCGTCGAAGAAGTCACTTACGATTCTCTTCTCAAAGTCTGGAATTACGAGACTGGCAGCGTCGGCGCAGAGTACCCCGCCTGGATTGAGAAAAAAGCCACCACGCTATCATATCAATTGACTAAATTTGATGACGGCTCAGAACTAAAGACTACTGGCTGGCATGGCGTTTTCGACGTAGACAAAAATGCTTTCGTCTCGATAGATAGTGAAGACTTTGGCGTCGGCTCAAGGATATACAAAGTCAACGAAAACAATGAGTTGGAAATCATCACTGTCACCAGCATCGAAAAAGTTGAAGAAGAAGCACATTACTATCACGTCGTTTCAAGTCAGTATTACAATGTTCTAGCCAACAATATTATCACTACGGATGGCGCAGTATACCTATCTAACCTATACGGATTCGACGAAAACCTCAAATGGCCCGCTATCCGCGAAGAAGTTATCGCCAATCCAGACAATCTATATACTTACGAGGACTTCGAGGATATTGGTTTACCGCGTAAGATGTTTGATGAACTCAGAGTTCGTGAAGCTAAATACCTAGCCACTAAATACGGCATCACGCTTGAATTATTTAAAGGATACTTGATTTCTAACCAACTAAATACCGATATCTGGCTACCATACTGCGAAGCTTCAGTTCTATTGCAAGAAGATTACTGTAAAGACCCCGCCAACCAAACTATCCACCCTAACAACGACCATCCATCCTCCGCCCACAACACTACTGACGTAGACGAGCAACATCCAGACGTTTCCAATCCCGAAACAACAGACCCACAATCACAGGTCGAATCGGATTCAGAAACGGACACATCGCAATACTCAATAGAACAAAACGATACCACAACGCCACCCGAGAATCCTTCGCCCCAGTCAGCCGAACCCGCAGAAACTCCATCCGTTGAGCATAGCCAAACTATATCGAGTCCAGAGTCCGCAGCTGCACAATATCCAAACAACGCTAATCCTCAATCGTCATTCGAGCCTTCCGTTCCTACAACTGTCGAAACCACTACGTCCGTAAAGGATAACTCAACAATCGGTAATATCCTTATAGGCTCCGCCATCGTTACATCAGCTGCAGGTATTTCATATCTAATATATCAGAATCGTAAGAACCATAACATAGAAGACGAATAGTTGTCATCCGTCCGCACACAAAGAAACATCAATATCATAAGACAGATATTACCTATCCATATACTATAATTACAAAGACTAAAAGAAGACGAATAACCAGTATTCGTCTTCTTAAAATGTTTTACAGCAGAGTCTGCTCGCAAATAGCTTCTTCTCTTAAATAAGTTTTTTGAGCTCACTCTTATACGCCTCCACCCCAGGCTGATCGAATGGATTAACCCCAAATAGCTTTGCCGATATCGCGCATGCCAATTCGAAAAAGTATATTAACTCTCCAAATCCTTTCTCATCAAAACTCTCAACACTAATCTCTAGTACCGGGATTCCGCCGCTTGCATGCGCTACCTTTACAGCTCTTACGACTTTTTCGTTCATCTCGTCAGTCGGATAATCGATAATTGTCTCCCACAGATTACGCCTGCCATCCTGCATAAACTGCCCCAAAGAATGTAAATCCGTCGAGTAGACTACCGATGCCGGAAATACTCCTTGTTTATCCTTTCCTTCCGATTCGCCAAATAATTGTTTCAACCACTCGTTAAAGTAAAGCGTAGAAGGTTCGAAACTTGCAAATATCTCAGTATCATAACCCTTCTGACCCAGAGTAAAGCGCATCCAAGCATACTCCGTCGCTACATCCACTACGTTATCCACTGCGTCAGATGCGCCTTCGAGCAACTTCTCGACATCTACACCTGCTACAGCTAAAGGCAATAACCCTACAGCAGTTAACACCGAATATCTTCCTCCAATATTGTCAGGTACCACAAATCTAGCATATCCATTCGCCACTGCTTCGTCGTGCAACGTCCCTACATTTGCATCGGTTGTAGCATATATTCGGCTATAAGCCTCCTCTTCCCCATATTTTACAATAAGCTTCTCTTTGAACGCTTTAAAAGCGATCGCCGGCTCCAGCGTAGTACCAGATTTTGATATTACATTAATCGAAAAGTCACAATCTCCCACTTCCGACAGAGCATACTCTAATTCTCGTCGAGACAAAGAATTCCCTGCATAGATTATTCTAGTTTCCGATTTTGGCCTCAAAGCCTCAATAATTGCCCTATGCCCCAAATACGAACCCCCAATCCCAATGCAGACCAGACACTCACTATCTTCGTTAATCTTCTTGGCTGCTTCCTTAATTCGCGCAAATTCCCCCATATCCACCTTCTTCGGCAAGCTCATCCACCCACCCATTGCGTCTTGCGCTATCTCCGTCAGTATCTCCTGAGTCTTGGTCTTATCTACTTCAGTATTGAAATTTAGCTTAATCATAAATCCTCCATTTGCTTAGTATTATTATATACTATTCACCCTCAAAGCATGTTTTAATACTTTTCCCTAAAACCTTCACAAAGCATTCTTAAGCGCCTGCGCAACTTCTTTCTTCCCCTTTTCTATCAGCTCTAACCTCGCCTTAATCTCGTTTTCTCCGATCATAATTGCTCGCTTCAAAGCCGCGTCATCCTTCATCGAGCCGAAAAACTCAACATACTTTTCTAGTTCGTCTTTCGTTCTGGCTAATTTCGCAATATAAACCGGATAATGATCGAGCGACTTATCTCCACCAATCCTTCTCACGGTTTCCCAATTATTTACTAGCCAATCAAATACCTTCATCCGTACTCTATGATTGCGATATAACGCCAAAAAGAGATAGAACTGGTCTTGCGGCTTTACTACCGCGTTTTCACCTAACAATTCTACAAGCTTGCTTAATTCCTTCTCGTCTCTCGCCAAACATGCCGCCATCAGATAATCTTCCTTCACCTCCGGATCAGTTATCTCGCGATACTTTTGAATAAAGCCCTCCACTACCAAAGGTTCAAAATACACCTTAGCGCTCAAAATATCGTTCCTAATTTCCTTATCCATATCACGGTAGTCTTCCGTATACATCTTCGCAAGTTCGCGTAGTCTTTTTTCGTCTCTGGCGTAATAATCTAAAGCCAAAAGATTCGCTCTTAACCGAATCATATTCTCATCATCGTCTTTTTTAGTTACTATACCAACCTCTTTTAGTTTTTCGTCCACTAGCTTCCCAACGTATTCTCTCAAAAGGTCCTCTTCGACCGAGTCGTCGTCGACATACATTTTTAAGTTCCCAATTATCGTCGCAATCTTGCTCCATACAGCAGCCGATCCTTCTCCTTTGAACTTCATCGCGAGCGGCACTAAATCAGCGGCACTCCGCATCCCCGCTCTTACGATTAATTCTCGGTCAATCAAAAGCCTGAGTTTCTTTTCAAGCCCCATCTCTTCAAAACGAGCTAATCTTTCCGCAAACTCATCTTCTGACAAATCCAAGACGTAATGCCCAGACATATCCTCGGTCACATTTGGCACTGGCCACGATTCGTTAGCACAAGGTTCATCTAGCAAAAATCTCTTCTGACTAAATTCTACAAAATCCCCCTTCTTGCTTCTAATTACCGGATACCCTGGCTTGTCTATAAAAGCGTGCATTAGTTTCTTTGGTTCAAACTCCGCATAAGGCGCCAAAGCTCGCCATAAATCATCGCCCACGGTATTACTATACTTATGCTCCTCAAAATAATCCTTTAAGCCCTTGCAAAACTCTTTCCATCCCATCAGACGAATCAACATTAACATCAATCTTGCTCCCTTAGCATACACAATAGCTGGATCAAACAAAGTTGCGATTTCGTTAGGGTCTTCAACATCCTGATGTACTGACTGTACCCCCATATACGCATCGCGATTCAATGCTGCACAGGCATCCCCGGTAAAAAACGACTCGAATATCCTAAAATCCGGCCGAATCGCATCTACTGCATAATATTCCATCACGCTTGCAAAAGATTCGTTTAGCCACAAATCGTCCCACCATTTCATTGTTACCAAATCGCCAAACCACTGGTGCGACAATTCATGCGCCACGGTTAAAGCCACCAGTTTATAGGTGCCAAGCGTAGCCTCTTTTCCAGCTAGCATCATAGATTCACGATAGGTCACTAGCCCCCAGTTTTCCATTGCGCCAGCTTCAAAATCCGGCAACGCCACCTGGTCAAGCTTTTTTAGCGGATATGGTACACCAAAATTATCATCGTAAAACTCCAAGGATCTCGCCGCAATTTCGTTGGCAAAATCCACCGCGTCAACATCTTGCGCTAGCGAACAATATGTCGTAATCTCTACCCCATGTGAATTCTTAACCGTCTTTCCATGAAATTTCCCAATTACAAAGGCAAGTAGATATGTTGACATTCGCGGTGTTGACTCAAAAGTCGTTTTATCACCCTTTTTCTCTAATAGGGGCGTATTGGCCAAAACTAAGTCTTTTCTATCTGAAGTCGCAATCGACAACTCAAACACTGCCTTCGCCTCTGGCTCATCGACACAAGGAAACGCTTCTCTCGCATAATGACTCTCAAACTGTGTTGCTACAATCACCTCCGTTTTACCCTTGTACTCGTAAGTAGAAAGATACGCTCCCTGCATATTTTCATTTAGAGAGCCATGATACCCTATTTCGACCCTTAAATCGCTCCTAGGGGCCTTAAATATCGTCAAAACGCCATCTTCCACCCTAAACTCAGCCTTTTTTCCATTCATCACTACCTGATCAATAGATAGGCCAACCGCATGGAATTTGATATTCTCCGCTTTCGCACGACCCTCCACTACCACTGTGCCACCGATAGTCTTAGCATTTTTATCAATTTCTATATCCAGAATGTACTTCTCTGGTACAAAATATTTAATTAACCTATCCATAAGTTATCCTCCTCTAGTCTCTCGATCATAACTAGTCTTAATTGCACCTAAAACCTAATTATCATCGAAATATTTTAATAAACTTATACCCCCTAAAGCCCAAAACCTAATGCAATTTTACAGTAGCTGGCATTTTAGCTGCTTTCAAAATCGGCTCTAACTCCGCTTCTTCGAGTGTCTCATGCGCCAATAATTCCTCCGCAAGCTTGTCTAGAACAGCTTTATTTGCCTTTAGTACCCCCTCCGCTCTCAAAGCCGCTTCATCTGACAGCTTCTTTATCTCGGCATCAATAGTTTCCGCCGTTTTTTCCGAATAAGGCTTACCGGTCGTAATCGTGTAATAACCAGTTGCCTCATTGGGAAATACCAGATTTCGCGTTGATGCGCCCATGCCCTCCTCTATAATCATCGACTTAGCTAGCTCAGCTACATTCTTTAGATCCGACGAAGCACCCGTCGTTACTGCGTCCTCACCAAAAACAATTTTTTCCGCCATCCGACCCCCCATCGCTCTCGCCATGATATCTTTGAGTTCATAGATGTTTTTATAGCTCCTATCTTCCGGTGGCAAAAACCACGTTACTCCACCAGTAGAACCTCGCGGAATAATAGTTACTTTATGTACCAGGTCCGAATCTGGCAGCACGTGCCCCACGATCGCGTGCCCTGCCTCGTGGTAGGCTGTAATCTTTCGCTCCTTTTCGTTCATCACCTTCGATTTTCTCTCTGGCCCAATCGCCACTCTTTCAAATGCCTCAGTCAAATCTTTATTCGATATAGCCTTGTGCCCCTCCCGAGCCGCCGTAATTGCCGCTTCATTTGCAATATTTGCAAGATCCGCTCCGGAGGACCCCGCGGTCTTCTTTGCTAGAGATTCTAGATCCACATCCTCTTCTACTGGTTTACCCTTAAAATGCACCTTTAGAATCTCCAAACGATCTTTACGCTCCGGCAAAGTCACATTCACGTGCCTATCAAACCGTCCTGGACGTAAAAGCGCCTTATCTAGCATATCTACGCGATTCGTTGCCGCCATCACGATTACGCCAGAATCATTATCAAATCCATCCATCTCTACCAATATTTGATTCAAGGTTTGCTCATCCTCACGCCCTGCCCCACCTCGCGCATCGCGCTTATGCGCCACCGCATCAATCTCATCTATGAAGATAATCGACGGAGCGTTCTTTTTAGCCTTCGAAAAAAGGTCTCTTACCCTCGAGGCGCCCACGCCCACAAACATTTCCGCAAATTCCGAACCAGAAATCGAGAAAAACGGCACATTGGCTTCACCAGCTACCGCTCTTGCCATTAATGTCTTACCTGTCCCTGGGTCGCCAGCTAGAAGTACACCTCTTGGAATCTTAGCGCCAAGCTTCTCATATTTCTTTGGACTCTTCAAGAAATCTACGATCTCCGTCAAATCCTGCTTAGCCGACTCATTACCAGCCACATCTTTAAACAGAACTTTCTTTTTGTCGGGCCCATACAACTTTGCTCGTGATTTACCAAAGGACATCGACTGATTGTTTGCAGAATTCGCTTGCTTCATAATCCAGGAGAAGAAAATTACCAAAGCAAAAATCGGCAAAACCGTTAAGGCTACATCAAGGATTATCCCCATCACATCTACATCTTCCTTATACTCTATAATAGGATACTTATCCTCGCAGTTTTTTAATTCATTGCCTTCAAGTTCTGCGCAGTGATTAACTAGTCCCTGATCATACAGAGTTCCAGAATTATCCTTTCTCGAAGTCTCCGTCGGTTGGTCCTTGCCTTTCAAGGTAATGTCTAGCACATTACCAGTTACGGTAATTTTTGCAATGTCACCATTCGGATCATTCGCTCGTCGAATCACCTCTGAAATCGGTACCTCGGTCTGCTGCACTCCTTTCATGCCAGCTGAGTTTATCACGAGCATTCCAAAACAAATCAATACGAACATTAACAAAACACTTCGCACCATATTAGAAGTACTATTAGGTTTTTTGCGCCCATTAGGCTGTTTTTGCATTTTTTCCGCCACTTACTTTCTCCTTTATTCCTACAATTTTATCATATTATTAAAGAATATGATATAATGATAATATTCTGGGTGTGGCGCAGTTGGTAGCGCGCGACTTTTGGGAAGTCGAGGCCGCTGGTTCAAGTCCAGTCACCCAGACCACCACAACAAATCGGCCACTTAGGTCGTTTTTTTTGTTACAAACCACTATTCGTACATCGGTATATCATCCGGAAAAGGGTTCGCCCCTAATGTCGTTATTCAAACACCAGCAAATCATCCGGAAACGGGTTCGCCCCTGATGTCGTTACTCAAACACTGGCAAATCATCCGGAAACGGGTTCGCCCCCGATTCGCCAAAATCATTAAAATCATCAAAATCTTCCTCGCTAAAATCCGTAAACCCATCTCCATCTCTATCCCTATATCCACTCGAACCATACGGATTATAGCCTAACTCCGTCAAAAACCTCGACGGCATATTATAGTTCCTACTCCCAAAGGTGTATCTAGACCCGGCATAGGTCAGAAACAGCCTCTGCATCGCTCGCGTCATCCCTACATACATTAGTCTCCGCTCTTCTTCTAGCTCCGCTCCATCATCAATGCATCGCCCACTCGGGAATAGTCCCTCTTCTAACCCCACAATAAACACCACTGGAAATTCCAGCCCCTTCGCCGCATGCAAAGTCATTAGTGTCACTGAATTTTTCTTCGACGCTTCATCCGCCGACGACATCAAGCTTGCATCCGCCAAAAATTCATCCAGACTATTATACTCATTAGCATTCGCCGCCATCACTTCCAGGTTTCCCATTCTCTCCTCGCCCGTCGGCGTGCCATCGTCCGTAAGTGCTTTAAAGTCAAAATAATTCACGGCATCCTTCACAATGTCCCCTACGTTTTTGCCATCTCTATCCTGGCACTTTTTCAGAAAATTGACTAGCCGCATCAATCCATTCCGGGCTTTTCCAGCTTTTAGTACCTCGGGAAGATCAGGATTGAATAACGGCTCAGGCCCCTCAATGGAACCCATCGCTGAAATCACCTTTCCAAGCGACACCTCACCAATCCCGGATAACACATTTGACACCACCCTAGAAAAACTCACAATATCTCGCTGATTCACAATTATTCTAAGAATAGCCAAAACATCTTTTACCTCTTTTCGATCGTAAAACCTCACCCCACCCACAATCTTGTACGGAATATGCATGTTAATAAACGCCTTTTCAAAAGCATACGACTGCGCATTCGTCCGATACAGTACTGCAAAGTCACTAAAATCCGGGTAGTCTCTCTGCATATTAATGATTTTGAGCGCTACGAAGTTCGCCTCCGCCGCCTCGTCTTGCAAGGATTCAATATCTATTGGCTCACCTTTGCCAGACTCGGTAAATAATGTCTTTTCTGTCCTAGTTTGATTATTGTTAATGACTTTCTGCGACGCCTCCAGAATATTCCCAGTCGAACGATAATTTTGCTCCAATTTTATTACCTTCGCACCTTTAAAATCTCTCTCGAAATTCAGAATATTTGTAAAATCTGCCCCCCTCCACGAATAAATCGACTGCCAGTCGTCACCCACCGCACAAATATTTTGCTTCTCGTTTACAAGTAGCTTCACAATATTATACTGTATCGTATTTGTATCCTGGTACTCATCTATTAAAATGTGCTCAAATCGCTCTTGCCATTTTCGTCTCACTTCTGGATACTTCTGCAAAAGCTCCAGTTCCCTTAATAGCAAATCATCAAAATCCAACGCTCCCGCCTTCTGTTTATCCTCCTCATAACGATAGAAAATTTTCGCAATCTGTTTTTGATTTGGATAAAGCGCTTTTGCTTCATACTCATCCGGACCATTTCCCTGATTTTTCTCGCTCGATATTATCGATTGCACCGACTTCGGCTTTAGCTGCTTATTGTCCGTCATCTTCAAATCTTTCATAATTCTCCGAATCAGCGCCACCTGATCATCCATATCATAAATCACAAAATTCTTGTCTAGCCCCAGCGTCTCCGCCTCAATTCTTAAGATTTTCACCGCAACCCCATGGAACGTCCCCATATACGGCATAAATGACCGTGGAGGCTCTGAATTCATCTGGTGGGGGTCCTGTCCGAATGCCTCTTTCTCGGGCCGCTCCGGGACGCTCGCCCAAGTCTTAGACTCTTCGAAAGAGGTATCTCGGCCACCCCCACCAAGCAAATCCCACAGCCTCCCCCGCATCTCTTTTGCTGCCTTATTGGTAAACGTTACGGCTAGGATTTTATGCGGTTGCACCCCATGACTAATCAGATTCGCAATCCTGTGCGTCAACGTTTTTGTTTTTCCAGACCCAGCCCCCGCCAAAATTAAGAGCGGCCCCTCCAAGCATTCCACCGCTTCCCTCTGCGCCGGGTTTAGTCCCTCCACTATTCTATCCATTCCACTATTATAGCAAAGTTACACCGCCCATCCAAATCATTTTCATTTGAGTGGCTACTATTCAACCTTTTGGTAATTAATCGGTTTAGTTATCCATGGGCGGGCCCTGCCAGGCCTTCTCCTCCCCCAAAATTAGCAAGCAATTTTGGTGGCTCCCCTCCAGGCCTGTCACCCACCCATGGGTGAATAGCTACTTAGAATGTTTATGCATTAAAAAGGACCCCCATATTAAGGGAGTCCATTATCTACCGATTAGCAATAAACAATAGTCCTTACGGCCACATCTCGTCAACAATGGTCTTTATGGCCAAACAACGGCCATCTTCAATTTTCCCACTGACATACCTGCCGAAAAGCCACTTGGCGTATTTAGACATACCCACCGATTCAGCGACAGCGTAAACATCTTCGTATTGCCCCCTAACAGCCAGGAGCAGACATTTTTCCTTGGGCGTCAGCTCGAGTCTCTCCCAGTAATCCAGAGCAAACCTCCGGTGAGGGCTGGTGCCGTAAAAATTCTCTCTTTGCTCCGCCTCAAAGAACGACATGTAGCAGTACGAAGTTGGGGGCTCGCAAAATAACACCCCGGATACAAACGTTGTATCGCCGTCGCTGATGGCCGACTTCAGAGCCTGCTCCATGTATGGATTACCACACATGTATGCAGCAATCAGTTCAAACGCGGCATCTTTGTTGCCGCGAACCGTTTCAAGGAAGATCGCTTCCTGCACGGTAAGATTTTTCACATCTTTCATGTTCTTCATGTTCCCTCCTTTTAGGACCTCGGCCCCTATATAAACTTTGGCACAATGCCCTTTCGCCCTCAAGTTATTAAACTTAAGGACAAGAGGGCATTGAGCCACGGAGGATGAATGATTAAAGAATCGACAAGACCTGGCTAAACAGAATCGGTTGACACTTTGACGTAATTATTCTAATTGACACTAATATACTAAATTAAGAGTTTCTAGTAAAACCCAATCTAATATCTACATATTATCATATCTTTAGTGTTTTGTCAAGTATCGTTCAAAAATTCCTGGTATTCCCTATATCAACAAAACTCTGCAAAAATCGTCTATATCCCAGTAAGTGGCACAATATCCGCCCCGAGATGCCTAAGTCTAGCCGCAAAGTCCTGATACCCACGATTGATCGGATAAACATTTCTAAGAATCGATGTCCCTGGCGCCGCCAACATGCCAATTAGCACCACCACCGCTGGGCGCAAGGCCTGTGGTGCTGTCAAGTCAGCCGACCGCCAGTTAGTTGGCCCCTCTATATATACTCTATGTGCATCTAGTAGTTCTACCTTCGCATTAAGGTTTGACAACTCCGTAATATACACTGCCCGGTTTTCAAACACCCAGTCATGAATTAGAGTCCGTCCTTTCGCTACAGCCGCAATTACCGAGAAAAACGGCAAATTATCAATATTAAGCCCCGGAAACGGCATCGGATGAATCTTGTCCACTGGCGCTACTAAATCAGATTTCTTAATCGTAAGATCCACTAATCTCGTTTGCTTATTAAGGGAATAATACTCTGGCGATTTGATAATCTTCGCGTTCATGTTTTTGAGCACCTCAAGCTCAATCTCCAAAAATTCAATCGGCGCCCTCAAAATCGTCATTTCAGATTTAGTCACTAGCGCCGCAGCAATAAAGCTCATCGCCTCAATCGGGTCTTCCGATATATAATACTCCGTGTCTAGATTAAATTGCGCTCTTCCCTGCACTACTAGCTTAGTTGTCCCAATTCCACTAATTTTTACTCCGAGCTTCTGCAAAAAGAAACATACATCCTGCACCATGTAATTTGGCGACGCCCCCACAATCGTCGTCTTCCCAGGGAACAAAGCTGCCGCCATTAATACATTCTCCGTCACCGTGTCGCCACGCTCCGTTAAAACAATATATCTATCCTCGGTATTGTTTAATACCTTCTGGTCTACCTCCACCTCATAAAACCCACTATTTTTGGCTGCATCTACTTTTAGCCCAAATGGCTCCAAAGCTTTTAGGTGTGGTTCCACCGTCCTCACCCCCAGAGAACATCCTCCTGCGTACGGAATCCTAAATTTCTTATACCGATGCAGTAGTGGCCCCAAAAACATAATAATCGAACGCGTCCTTCTAGCCGCTTCTATATCCATTTCGTCCATTTTTAATTCACTAGGTGATATAATCTCTAGATCACGTCGCCTATTTGTCCACCGACATTTCACACCAATAGATTCCAAAACTTCAATTATTCTGGACACTTCTTCAATCCTCGCCACTCGATGAAGAACAGTTTTTCCAGTATTAAGAAGTGAAGCACAAAGTAGTGCTACTGCCGCATTTTTCGAAGTGTTTATCGTAATCTCACCAGACAGTTCTTTCCCACCTCGTATCCGAAAACTCTGCGAGGCTGAATCATTAATAGAGAGAATTTGGTTTCCAAGTGCTTCTGATAGCTTCTTTATCATACCGAGAGACACATTTTGTCCACCTTTTTCTATTCTATGGATTGCCGATTGGCTCGAGCCCACCATCTTGGCTAATTCTTCTTGCGTCCACCCCTTTTCAAGACGCATATGCTCAACAGTCTCCCCAATTAACTGCTGATAAGTCTGTGCTTTTTTCATACCGCCATTATATCATACGACGCATACTTGTAAAGTCAAATAGACCACTCCTGTATCTTTTATAGTTGCCCTTCACTCCCAAACGGGCGACGAACCCGGGACTGCCATAGGTGAGTAATACTGCTTGGAACCCCACTCAGACTGATTACTTTTTAATCGCTTCAAGCCCAGGCAAAGTTTTGCCGAGCAAGAACTCCAGCGCTGCACCACCACCAGTCGAAATCAAAGAGTAATGCAAATTAGGATGGTCTTCAGATAGCTTTTCGACAAATCCGGTCGTATCACCGCCACAAATAATCGTCTTAGCGTCCTGATGTTCCCCAATTAGCTCCGCCACAATCGTCGAGGCGGTCGCATAGGTGGAATCTTCCACGTATCCTAACACCCCATTCCAAATAATCGTTTTCGCATCCGTAATGTAGTTCGCGATATCCGCAGTAGAAAGTGGCCCAATATCTAATTTCTCGCCCTTAGTATTTTCATCAAAATCATGCGCCACATACACTTTCGGATTATCAGAAACATAACCATCTGCCGCTATTTTTCCACCAATCACGATATGATCAGCGATTTTTACAAATTTATCAATCAAGGGCTTTTTGTCATCAATTTTTGAACCGCCAATAATCACAAGTACCGGCTTCTCCGGATTTTTTATAGCAGCGGAAAGATTTTCAACCTCTTTTTCTAACAACAGTCCCACATAAACCGGCAAAAACTTTTTAACTGCATCGGTCGAAGCATGAGCTCGATGAATCACTGCAAATCCATCCTGTACATACAGTTCGGCCTGAGTAGCGTCAACAATATTCTTGATAAACGTTTCCGAATTCCCTTCTTCTCCCGGGTCAAAACGCAAGTTCTCCAACAACACGATTTTGGCATTTTCTGGCACCGAAATCTCTTCACCCTCTTTCGGTAAAGAACAAAACTTAATGATCTGGCCCGGTAAAAGCTTTTTCAAAGCATCCGCAACCGGAGACAAAGTAAATTTCTCGTCAACTTTCCCTTCCGGCCTTCCTAGGTGCGAAATCAAAACAATTCTCTTCGCGCCATTTTCTAACAGATAATTAAGCGTAGGTAGACTAGCCCTTATCCGCAAATCACTTTCAACCTTACCATCCTTTAGTGGTACATTATAATCAACGCGCACCAAAACTATTTTATCTTTAACATCAATATCTCGAATCGTTTTCATAGACCGATTATAACACAGGGCTAAAAATGAAGTTAAATCTTCCGAATCTTAATCGTATCAGTCCCTACTTTATCACGGTCCCCAGACACAATCACGGCCGTTAAATCCTTGACCCCCTCCTCTGTCTGGATATATCCTGAAGCTTTCAACTCTACCGCGAGGTCATATCCAAAATCTTCCGCATAAGGTCGCACAAAAGCCGAATTCGCGTAGCAAAGCGCCAATTGATTTGCCACCCTCGGATTAGGCGTTACTGATACAATAGGCAAATTAGGTCTTTGCGCCGCCATCGTAGTCGCCGTTACACCCGAAGCTGTTTGGCACACGATCACATCTGCATTAATCGTCTCGGCTAGACGTGCGGTCGCGCTCGAAATCGCATCGTATACTTCCGACTTTTCCCCAACCGGATCCTTCATAATCGGCGCAATTCTTGAATGATTCTGCGTATAAAGAATTACTTTTTTCATTGCTTTCACCGTCTCTACCGGATATTTACCATTCGCAGTTTCATCCGAAAGCATTACCACATCTGCCCCTTGAACTACCGCGGTTGCCACATCAGAAACCTCCGCCCTGGTTGGCTCCGGACAGTCCACCATTGACCCCATCATCTGAGTCGCCACAATACAAAGCTTAGCATGCGCACGACACAGCGCAATTAGCCTTCTTTGTACAATCGGTACCACCTCCGCTCCCGCTTCGGTCGCCATATCGCCACGTGCCACCATAATACCATCAGATGCCTTCACGATTTCTTCTAGATTTTCGTCACTACTAATTGCCTTCTTTGTCTCGATCTTCGCAATTACTTTAGCCGTAGAACCGTATGATAATAACAGCTGTTTCAACTTTACGATATCCTCCGCCGACTGCACAAACGACAAAGACACATAGTCATAGTCACACCCCACGCCATATTCTATATCCGCCAAGTCCTTCTCTGTCAAAATATCCCCACCAAAATCCGTATCCGGCAAATTTATTCCTTTCTTAGACATGATAAACCCATCGTTCAAAATCTTCACCTTAATCGCCGTATCAGACACAATCTCGATAATATCAGCTTTCACCGTACCATCAAACATCGACAGCGGCTCCCCCACTTTCACCTTCTCGGCGAGATTATATTGCACCGGCACAGTCATCCCGCCATCATGCTCAAAATCTCCATATTTTAGTACCAATTCATTGCCTTTTTTTAGATCTAGATGATTGTCTTTAATCATACCTAGTCGAATCTTTGGCCCCTGCAAATCCTGCAAGATTGCCACGCTTCGTCCTTTTTTCTTGGCTGCAGCGCGAATCCACTCAATCTGCTGGTCCCTCTCCTCATTCGAACCATGGGAACAATTTAATCTACACCCATTCGCTCCCGCCATAATTACTTCTTCTACCTTCTCCGCCGAATTCGTCGCCGGCCCAATCGTAGCTAATATCTTTGTTCGTTTAAAAAATTTACTCATGCTATTATCTTATCATAACTCGCATTATATGGTAAGATAGTGACATGACCAAAAAGCTTAAGCCTAAAACCGAACGCCGAAAATACACCAAAAAATCCAAACCATCTTTTGTAGCTCCTATTATTATTTTAATTGTTATTATTGTCCTAATAATTACTGTTGTCACGTTCACCCTCTCACTACTATTTCATAATCCGGAAAAGACCATCAAGGATCAATTGAGCGCGCTATCAAAGGAATATTACGAAAACCATCTTTACGAAAGCCTAACTACCATTCGAGAGTCCACTAGCCCCGCTTCCTTTGATAAAACTATGGAAAAATACCAGAAATACGGTTTCGGCACAGTTCATTTACGTCAAATGCTTTCCTATGACAGACAGACAAATCCATCCCGCGCCGAACTAATTGCTAAATATTGCGACGAAAATAAAACCTACGCCAAATTCTACCCAGAGCCGCCCTTTAATCGCGATACTTTCCGAGTAGAATTTAACTACTCTTGCAATTTCTAGATTCTATTGTTATAATATTAGCTACACGGTCGCGTCGTCTAGAGGCCTAGGACACATGGTTTTCATCCATGCAATCGCGGGT
>CAMYWN010000007.1 GCA_947302765.1 uncultured Candidatus Saccharibacteria bacterium | reverse complement strand
AACTCGATAATGATAGCCATAACTGGGAATGTGATGCCTGAGCCTACATATACGGTATCAATCATACCGACATATAGCTTGTCGCAATCATATGGCTTAATTTCTAGGTGGTAGCCCTGCTTTTCGAAGCTATAACCAACGCGTGGGTCGAGAATAGCAACGTACTGCTTAGAAGCGTCATCGTTCCAGAGTGGGTACTTGGTGGTGATTGCACCTGCACCAGAGCCGGAAGCACCAGCGCCAATGGTTAGCCATGGGCTGCGTTCGAGAACTACTACTGGAGCGTTGATGCCTAGGATTTCCTTGACGCGTGGAGCGAGCTGGAAGCCAGGTAGGTGCCACTGTTCGTAGGTGTTTACGCGAGTGTTGCTGAAGTTTAGGTTGTAAACGGTTTCAACGCTGCGGATTAACTCAGTTGCGAATTCATCGGTGATGAAGACGGTTGGGTTAATGTTGTCGTAAGCGTGATATAGGTAGTAGAGAGCTTCTGGAACTACGCAGCGAGCGTTAGTTGCAACAGCGCCCTGATCATCCCAGTAATGGGTTGGGTGCTTTTCAGCAATCTTAGCATCGACAGTCGTTGCTGGAGCAGCGATAAGGCCATCGATAACCTTGTTCCACAAATCTACCTCGCGGCCGAACTCGTATGCGCGCTTTGAAAGAGCGTACTGGCGAGTAAATAGAGCCGTATCCCAGAAATCCTTGTTCTTGTCGCACATGCGGACGCCGTAAGCGTATTCGCAGTCGAAGCGGAAGCGAAGCTGTTCGAAAGTTGGACGAGTGTTGATGCATGGAACTTCGCAGTCTAGTACGAGGTGATCATGGCATTCATCTTCGCCATTTGCAGCATATTCGAGAGCTTTGCTCTGGAAGAGGCTGAATGGGTTCTGGTCTTTGCGAACATTAACGATAAGTTCCTGACCGTACTTAAGGTTTGATAGAAGAGTACCAGCGTCAATCATGCGTTCGCCAGTGAAGAATGATTCAGCAGAGCTGAGTTCTTTCTTCATCATAGGCTCATCGATTAGATCGCGCTTAACGATTTCACGATATAGAGGGAATTGAATATCGTAATCGAAGACAGACTTGGTTGAAGGAGCGGTTGGCTCGCCAACTAGGGTCTGGGTCCAAGTTGTGTATTCAGTTGCCATAATGGACTAAAAATCCTTAGATTAAATTTGATAGTTATTCACCAATCACGTCTCGGCAGATTGCGGCTCTGTCTATTCGTAATTTTGTCTGTATCCGGCCTCCTATCGTTGTTGCCTCTACAGATTCGCGGTCTGTCGGGGTCAAATCAATTTGGTCTTATACGACTGGTAGGTCTAACTATCTTATAGCATGGGCAGTTTAGCTAACCGGAAAATTCGTTTAAAGAATTGCGAAAGAGTGCCTCTTCCCGCGGTCTAATTCCTGCATGGTAAGCGAGCCAGCATACATAGCGAGAGCCATAACAAGGTCATCGTGATGTCCTCTCTTCGCCTCCATCTTCACAGACGCCCCGCCATTCTTAAATATCTTAATAAAGCTACGCAACTCGTCCAGTGTATCCTCGTCATGAATCTTAATACCCTCTCTGTCCAACAGAGCAGACAGCTTATCTATATACAGCTCCTTTGAAGTCACGGTCGTACGAAGACCTGGAATTCGGTCGGCTCTGCTCTTCTTGTCCTGGTAGAACCATCTGTAATACCTCCTCGCATTTACCGCTACGATAAAGCCGTTGGCGACATTGATTTCTGGGCATAGCTCAGCGCGGTTATAAATCGCCCCCATAGATACAGCCCAGTCGGCATAATCCTCATCCGACATGCCTTTGCCCCTAAATACTGCAGCCTGTTCATGATTCGACATGTCCATTACATGCATAGCGAAAAAGTCAGTCTCCTGAGAGCGAGCCGTAATTGGGTCAATCACGATACGATACTTGTGTCCCAGAATAGGACGGCGGAACACCTTGAAAGGAGAAGACTCAGTCTGCTGCATCTCGACCTTCCCAGTAGCGTTATCCGTAAGAATCCTCATCGGTTCTCCTGCCAACAGGTTTTCCTCCTGCTTCTTCAACGATTCCTTATCGAACACCAATCGGTCAGCCGTAAGCGTCATAATGTCATCAATAGAGGTCGGGAACTCATAACGCATCTTGCTCGTGCGAAGCGCGCGCCTATGGTACCAGCCAATCTTGTCGTGCCACTGCTCCCTTGGGACGTGATATTTGGACATCTCAGGAATAACCACCTCTCTGTCATAAGCGGTGTAATCATCTTCTGATAGCCCGACGCCATCGCCCTCACGCCCATAAACTAGGAACCACGGAATAAACACGAGCTCCATCTCGTTCGGGTTATCGATAGCGGTCTGAATCTTATTTAGAAAATACGAAGTAAGCCTATCGCTAAAAGTGCCAATATAAGCAGTGAAAGACCAGCCATAACTAGAGATAGCACCAGATACGGAATCCTCCACCGCCTCCGGGCTGCGGTATTCCGACGGCTCGTCACAAAGCCATACGGAAACAGTCCCAGAACGTACAGAATTAGAACCGGCAGAAGTAATTTCATAGTACCCGCCTCTTCTAATTCCTTTAATATCTTTGTAATGAAGTAAAGTCGAAGTCCCAAGAGAGTCCCTTTCTATGGTAGGATAAATCTCCGGAGCCACATTAGTAATAATCGGCGCCATCTTCTGCTTGAAGAACTTAGCCGCCGCCGTAGCCTGGTGCATCGTATGCACTACATTCAAGTTCTCGAACCCAGGCACATAGGCCTCAATATAGTTAGCGATGGACGTAAGCAGGGTTGATTTACCGAACTGGCGCGGCCCCAAAATAACACACTCGCGGTGTGTAGTAGCACGAGTATTCTTATCGACATATGACAGGATCGTTTTGGCAATCATCTCCTGACCAGCGTTCATGACTGGTCTAATATACTGGCGCGTATCACGGTCCTGAATGAGCATGCAGTTCTCAAAGAAATACTTAAACCCAGCAAAATCCCCTGATAGCGCCTTCCGTATCTGGTCAGGCGTCAGCGTATCGGTTGCCTGATAGTCGTTGGGCAGGATTTTCGGCATTACTGATATGCACTAAGGATAGCTTCCTTAGCTTCCCTTTCTTTACGTTCTTCGGCTGATTCCTGGGGTGCAAAAATATTATTCCCTCTAAGGGATGTGTTCAGTTTTGCGACCGATTCCGTAATTACCTTAACCATTTCTGGCTCGGTCTTCACGTCGATATCTTTAATGAGCTCCTCAAGTTTGTCGAGGAGCTTAACATTAACATCTTCAATGGTCGCGTGCTTTTTTAGATCCACGACCTCTGCCATTAGATTGATTCCTTAATCTCGTTACGGCGCTTATTGGTGCACTGTAGATATTCGTTGCCAATACGAGGAACCACTAGCTGAATCTCACGAAGAACCGGGTAAAAGTTGCGCTCTTCTTTAGTGATGTCGGCTAACACGTCCGCCTTTTTGACGGCTCGCATAGAAGCCTCGATACGCTTCAGCAGTTCCTTCGTGTAGGCGATTGCTGACTCGTCTGGCTTCATTATAGGTCAGCTCCGTTAGTTGTCATTGTTTCGCCTGTAATAGTCTGACCTGCCTTAGCAATTGGCTTGCGAGCGCGCGGACGAACATTGCCGCCGCCATCCTCTTCGTCAGCGATTGTCGAAGTAGAACGGACCTCTTTAGCCTCGAACTCATGGCCAACCATGTCACGGTAGTGATCGCGAATAACCTTCTTCAAAAACTCACGGTCGTATGAGGTAAGAATCTCTACATACTTATGACCGCATTTAACAGTTCTGCCGTCTGGCAAGGTTTTCATTAGCGGGATATTAAAGTTATGGTTTTCCTCAATCCAGTCTAAACGGTTAACCATCCATTTAGTGTCGACCTTTGCGTTAGAACGGCTATCTGAGTTAATAAGCTCAGCAGCTTGTTGTAATGATAAGAAATCTTTTGGAAGACGTGGCTGCATATATCTCCTTATAAATATTAAGCAGTTTAATAATTTTAGTGTATAATACGCAGCCCTAATCCGCAAAGTGTTTAATCATAAGCTCAAGGTCCACATCGTTTTTCACGAACTTGCCATTAGCCAAATCCACCCATCTCACGTCTCCGTCAGGTGTTGTACAAATTACAACAGCCCACTTAGAATTGGCACGGATATGAGCCGCTAAATCAGAGGTGGACTGGGTCTGTGGAAGAGTTGAAACTAAGGCCAGCGACTTCTCCCTCCCCTTCGGTATCTGTGGGAATGACATCGCCAGCTGTCGGTTATATTTGCGCACTCTTGATCGGAGAAGAGACTCTGCTCCTCCGCATAGGCATGTACAAGCAAAGAAGGCCATTAGTAGACCTTCTTCCCGTTAATGAGGTTGTACATCGCTGTTATTTTCTGGGCTTCGTCAGCCGAGATATAGAATGCATAGCGTCCTGCCTTTTTCGCCAAGACTTGTAAGTGCTCAGCGAGGGGAGTTCCGGAGTATTTTTGCGCCAAAGTGCGTATCTTATCCTTCCCAACAAAAGTAGAATCTGGGGCAGCAAGTCCAAGCACTTTAATAGAATTCTCCACATATGTAGATACTCCTCCACATGAGCAACGTACAACTATATTCATCTAAGCATCTCCTTCAGCTCAGCCTGCACCTCAGTCCAGTTCTCAGGGTATACCGCCTTAGCCCACGACCACTCATCGAGCTTCGCCACCATCTCTTTCTGCCCTGGACGGAACTTAGAAGTCTTAGACTTCTTGCATTCGATCGCACCCCAGAACCCCTCTTTTAAGAAAAGAATATCCGGAAAAGATGCCTTGGTCGTGGCGTTCTGCTGATACTTAATCGCGATGCAGCCCTGAGATTTAAGCCATTTGATTACTTTGGCCTGAAAATCTTTTTCTAACATACTTTTATTCTACGCTATCACCCAATTCATTTTTATATTTGTCGAGCAATACACCGAACCTATCAGCATCGCTATATTCTTCGCCGGGCTCCATCGACTTGTCTCGAAAACGCAATTTAAAATACACATGCCCGCCTCCTAAATCCTTCGACGCATACCCCCATTGCTCCATAAGTTTTATAACATCGTCCTCATATGCGTAATGGCCAAAGATACGTTCGAACAGATGCTTAAGCTTAGCAGAGTTCGAATCCGTGCTAAATTTACCAGACTCCACATATGTATTCTCAATCCAATATTTGAAGACCTCTTTCTCGGCCTCCGTAATATGTGCGTTATTCATCGTCATTCTTCTTCTCCTTATTCATAAATGCTTGATAGGCTTGCGACATAATCCTAATGACAGTCTCACTATGCTCCATTAGTATATTCGCTTCAATCTCGTCCCTGCGTTCAAACTCAGGATACAATACCGCAAACAAAGCTGCTGCCTTAGTTTTAGCCTCCTGCGTCACCGAGTCTCTCGGAGCAATCCCTGCCGCCGTTATCCTATCCATCTCATCTAGCGCTTCTTCTCTAGTCATTCTGTAGTCTTTCTCGCGTTTTGCGATTATTCGTAGTTTTAATGTTCGTTGGTAGCGGGATGAGAGACGATGTCTCCCTGTCCCACATATACTCGTTAGTGAGCACGATATATCGCTCACAAAAGCGTGGGGCTCGCTCCTTAATGCGCTCAAACAGCCATGCTGCCTCAGCATAATTCAGAGTAGCCTTCGGATGGTCCAGTAAGCGTATCAGCTGCTTCTGGTTATCAGTCACCACCTCATGGTCGCAGACGATATACTTATCCACCCAGCAGGTCGACGGGTGTAGTAAGAAGAATCTGTCTGGGGCTGTCTCAATCGAGAATTTGTCGCTTTGCGACACGTCTTGAGGTGAGCTGAGAATCAGGTCAGCTAGAGTCTGAGTTGGTTCGGCTGGTCTTTGGTCTCCCATCCTGCCTCCATCGCTCTTTGCGCTACCGCCGCACTACCCTTACCGGCATGGTTCGGGTCCTCTTCAAACTCCTCTAAGAGCTCAATAACTGATAGCAGTTTTTTATCGTAAGCTTGTTGTGGGGTCATATTCGCTAGAGAAGCATTGAGCGCATGCCTATACTCCTCTGGACTCCTATTCCCGAGAGCGGCTATCACTGCATCCTCCGCAAACATCGTAATACGGTTAGGGTAATCCTTATTTTTAGGTACCTTAAAGCATTTGCGTCTCTGCCCAGTATTGCCTATATAATCCACCCTGCTCTCTGTCATTTTCCTAATCTTGGCTTTTATAGATCGCATCACCTCGCCATTCCAGTCAAAGCCCTGGTTATTGAAGTAAATCTCAGCCTGCTGAGTGACAAACCCGATAGGGCCAACATAATCAAACCACTTGGAGATTTGTTCCAAGAAGTAGGTGGCTGGGTCTGTAATCGCCTGAATCTTCTCGCCGAATAGTTTAGAGGTCTCAGAAAAGTCGAACGTGTGCTCGTTATAATACATCGCCATCGCGAGAATCATCTCAAGATAGGTTGTGCAAAACTCAGGCGTAAAGGTCTCCTTTTCGAAGTTGCGATTAGAGTTATCTTTATCTGAAAGGTCATTCTCAAAGCGAATCGCCCTCATACGAATCATCACTGCCGCATTACCCTCCACATTACCGAAGTCTGGCGTACCGTTCCTTGGAAACGCCGCCAAGAACCTAGGCGTGACCCTTGAAGACGACTGCTTGTAATAGTTTGAAATAGACACTGGCTCATGGGTCGCCACATTCTTCAAAAACGCCACGCCCTGCTTCATGTCGTTGTAGTCAAAATCATAATCCTCTCTCGGAAGGTTTGCCCATGAGCGGATTAAATCGTTGGCCTTATGTGGGTCAATCAGCTCCTTCATCGGAATCTCGGTACAGTTATTATTCCCCAAGATAGTTTCTAGGAGGGTAATAAAGGTCGACTTACCATTCCTGCGGTCGCCATCGAAGATAAGAAACCTCTTCGGCAACTCTTTTAAAAACAGGTAAACAGGCACCTTCAAAAGGTCATTCATCGTATCCTGTGACGAGTTGTTCGCCCATACCCAAAATACATCTAAGACGCGCTTGATGTTCGCAGCAAGCCTCTTGGAAACGATAGGAGCTAAGTTATGATAAATCTCAGGAGAATCGTAGTCAGACGGCAGTGGCAGAAAGTCCTCTGGGTCTAGCGCGACGGTAGGAGGCAAGAACAGCCCGTCATGTTGGTCGAGGAACCGATAAATAGCATTAACATTAGTCGGTGAGATGTGAATGTCGTCAATCGACACATCAGGGGACGAGTCGCTATTGGCGTGCCCATCGAATAACTCGCGGAACACCCCATCATATTCGTAGTCATATAAGCTATTCATATCTGATACCAATGTACCATTCTTCCTATCCCAATAATAAGAGTTAGTAACCTTAATAATACGGTCGTCCAGCGCTGGCGAGTGGGCGAGGTGCCTCGCCAAGATGGACCCCCTAGTAGTCTGTGCGTCATTCTGCGTGCAGCAATCATACCCAATATTGATAAACTCATCCGTAATCAGCTCCTCCGCCACCTGGCTGGTAAACGGACGGTATGTATCAGTCTCGTGTGGGCGATACCAACACCTCAGCTCGTCATTGTTCTCTAATGCGTCGATCTTTAAAAAGTCATATTTCTTGCCAAGAGACGCCAGAACTACGGAGCGGCGGAGCTCCTGTGCCGTGCGAGTGGCGAGCTTTGCGGAAATCTTAGTCAGGGCTGTACTCTCCTCGATGCCCAGGACACCCGTGGTGAGAGCCTTCCTAAGAAGCGCCTCTAGAGTAGAAATCTGGTCAGCCGGCTGAGCCTGTATAATTACGCCCTGCTGCGGCTGAACAGGCATTACCTCCTTGCCGCCCATCATTATCTGCCCGCCTCGTCAATCTCGTTGCGGATAGCCTCCACCTTAGCGGCCACCTCCTGCTCCACCTGCTCCTGAGCAGTATCCGCGAAGCTGCCAGATAACTTGGCCCACTTCTTCTTCCCATCCACCACGAACGCGTACTCGAATGTCACACTATGGTTGGTGAGGGATAAAATATTCACGTCATTCAGTGCCGCCCATACCTCAAAGCTTTGGTTAGCTGGGGAATAGGGTTTAAAGTTACGTGCATTGGGGCGTGCCCCCTTAAACATAGCGTATTGCGATTGAGTCGTCTCTATCACTGCCACTCCTTTCTCTATTTGCAGTTAATGTTATGCCCCCATAATAGCATGCGGGTCAGTTGGGTCGTCAAGGACATTCGGGAATTGGTGACAGTGTGTCACCGTTTTTAAAAAATTCCGGTGCAATGTCACCGTTTTGGCCATTTTGTCACCGTTTTTTGTCAACTATGTTGTAAAAATTACAACACTTTGTCAAGTGGTTATGGTTATTTTTCGGGCGTCTAGGTGACATTTGCACCATTTGTCACCATTTGTCACCATTTTTTGGTGCAGCCATTTTTAACAGATACGAAAGCGCTTATGGTGTCACCGTTTTTGCACCACTGTGTCACTGGTAGTAAGCATAAGCTTGCACCATGTTATAACACATTTTACAGATAGAATTTTTTTTAGTGTCAAGCGGAATGGCTGGGCGATAGATGCATATTACGCCACATTCTATTGGGTCTGTCTAGGCCCATAGCAGTATAAGAAAACTACCCTAACTGGTTTTATACATATGTTGGCAGTATAAGAAAACCCCATTTTGTATATGTGCTTGCAGCATTTTGTATATCATCCTGCAGCATAAGAAAACCCCGTTTGGTCTTTATGAAAAATAATATAAGTTCCAGGTAGATATAAGTTCCAGGTAGTATAAGAAAACCACCGGTCCAAGTATTCCCGGTGTACTCCGGTGTGTCTGGGGGTCTGTCCCCTGCCTAAAAAGCATATAAAAAGATCGCGCGCTTATGCTTTAAAAAGTCTAAAAATGTTTATAAAAAGCCTTGCAATTCCATATTTTATATGCTAAACTAGTAGCATAAGATATAAAAAATATCTTGGAATTTTAAAAACTTGGCAATAATAACAATAATAATTGGAGTAAAGCACTTATGAATAAAGGTTATAAACTCAACCGCTTTATGTATAACGTCACATGTTATGCATTGGAGCGCGATAAAGCTACTGGCTACTATTATCTAATGATTGAGCCAGATGAAGCTAATGTAAACACGGCTATTGAATTAGCTAGAATATATGATTACCATATCTACCGCAACGCTAGAGGCGTCAAAGTGGTAACAGATATGCAAAGATTATAAACAATAACAGCCCCCGTAACAGGGGGCTCAAAGGAAAAATATGATTAAGCATAAACTTATAACTAAAGTCAAAATCAAAAACCACGCTGGGGAAACCAGACAGCTAGCCCTAGTAGAAACAGATACAGACTATATAATCGCCCACGGATACAGAGGCAAAAAAGATTCTTGGGATAACGGCGATTATATCCCAAAAACCGAAAGGGACCCGGGAACCATCCTGCTAGACTTCACGGATCTAGTAATAAGCGAATCCAAAAACATATTCACAGAAAGCATAAAATTTTAATTATCCGGGGCGGGTGGGCGCCCCTCTAAAGGAGAAATAACATGATTACCCACAAAGATTTTACTATTATGGCTAACACCTTAGCCAACCTAGCCTTCGATGGCTACATCCAACTAGAGAAGGTAGAGGAAGACATAGACGCCATGAACCGGAAGCTCAACCCTAACTACGATCCAAAGAAGTTCTGGAAGGCCGTCTCTCAAGAATACCTTCGCCTGGTTCAAACATACCTACCAGACCCAGTGGACGTAGCTGATATGACATACGCCATGTAAGCTCACAGGAGCCCCGCTAAGGGGCTCTTTTCTTTGGAGAGAAGAGTTCTGATGATAGTGATTAAAAGAAGGTGCGGGCAGAGCTGGTCGCGCGCTAGTATGTGGGGATTTTTCAGGCTTCTTGTGTGATGTCTTTTGTGTGCTTGATGGCTATTATAGCCCTATTGATTTTTTAGGATTTTGTGTGCTTGCATTTCCCGTTAAAATGTTGTGATATATGATAAAACAAGCTCTACTGGTACACATCTTTTTGGAGTAAAATTTCCAAAGTGTTATTAAGACATAATCCGCCCAAAATTGCAAATAATGGCTTTTTTGTTCGGTTTTTGTTCGGTTTTTAATAACCACCACCCGAACATACCCGAACAAGCGTTTTCACGGGATATTTTCACGGAAAAGCACAAAAAATGTCTAAAAATAGCCTTGCATTATATAACAATCCGTGCTATACTATATACAAGTAAAGCAAAAGCACATGCTTTACAGAATCTAAAAAGCACAATTCTTAAACAAGTCTAAACAGTTTTCAACGGATTGAATAAGAAAACACTTGCAAAAATAATAATTGTGTGATATACTAGATTCAGTAAAGCAAGAGAAGCACAGGCTTTACTGAAAATATAACTACAATCTATACGCACAAAATGTCGTGCTAGCCACTCCGCCCCCATAGGGTATGAGAAAGACAACACCTAAGAGACATATGCTAGGGCTTTTTGTGCAGGGGTGAAAGCGCACCCCTTAATAGGACTAGCTATTTTACAATCAGAAAACGACCGCCACAGACGCGAGACAGGCGCGAGCTGGGGTAGATAGGGGCGTTAGGCGTCCTGAGACTAGGGGTAATGGGGTTTTCGGTAGTGCAGTATTGCATGAGACTTTTAAAAGCACTCATATCGCATAGAGCTTGCTATATGGAGTGGGGGTACAATTGCAGACGCTTAAAAGTTAAATAATAGGGGCGATCTTGGCGAATTGTGCTTCCTGAAATATAACAACTAATAGGAGCAACAAAAATGACTGATTATTATGCAGAAGAAGCACGAAAAGAGCTAGAGCGCAGGCTTCATGAGTCGCAGGTATTGGCGGACGCATGGAGCAAGGTGGAGCGCAAGCGCACTAAAAGTGGCGAGCCGTTCAAGATTCTGAGCAAGAACTACGAGAACGCAACTTTTGGCGCGCCATACAATGCAACTGAAAAGCGCATGAGTGTGTGCGCAAGAGACGAGCAGGGGCATTATTTTGACGACGAGCTATACTTGACGCGCACTGTATATAGCAACACTCAGGAAGCAGAAGAGTATAAGAAGCAGGGGCGACTCATTGAGCGCGGAGCATATCTGCACCCATGTATTGAGCTAAACTGTGATGAGATTGATGAACAGATTGCGAAGCGTATGGAGTATTATGACAAGCTGATTGCCGACCTAGACAAAGTGCTTGCCGACTGGGAGCAAGTGGCTGGCAAGCTGATTGAATTGCGTGAGCAAGCCGAGCAAGTGCTAAAAGAACAACCGAGCTGTGCATATTATGCACTACGAAATATTGTAAGAGAGCAAAGGAGCTAGACATGAAGACACTAAAAGATTTAAGCGTGAGTGAGTTGCGTGAGCTGATTAAGCACAACCACTGGTTTGAGACGGCGATTTACGAAGACGCTTATGAAGAGTTGAGCATTGAGCAAGGGGAAGAGTTTAAGCTTTGTGGAGCTGATAAGTTTGATTACCATGACCACTATAGTAGCTTTTACTTGACATGTCCGAAGAGCTATGGAGTTAAGGACGGCAAGAGCTTGCGTGGCGAGCTTGACGAAGACTATATGACCGAAGAGATGAAGCCACTATACAAGAAGCTGTGCGAGAACGCTGATAAAATGGACTGGCTTGAATATCAGTGTGATGAATATAACAAGCTAGACGAAGAGTGTGATGACATTGCCGACAAGCTTGCCGAGCTATACACCGACATGCTAAGGGGCTACGAGAGCGCTGAAACATATGAAGCTTGCGTGAGCGATTTGCTTGAGCGTATTGCAGACGGCATGAGCTACATGAGTAGCTTGGAACTAGATGAAGACGGCAACATTATTGAAACGATTAAACATGAGACTAAAGGAGAATAGTATGGACTACGAGTTAATGGACAAGATTTATGACACGCTTTGCAGAAATGATGACTATGACCAGTTTGAACCTGCCGAGTTTGATAACATGGCAATTGTTAAGGACGAGAAAACTGGACAAGCAATTATCGCAATGACGAAAGAAGATAAAGAGTATGTATTGAGATTGATCGTAAATGAACCCGACGAGTGGGAAGTGTATGACTACCATAGTGGATTTTATGAGAATAAGTAAGGAGAAGTATTATGAATATCAATGTTAAAGAAACCTATTATGTCGTGGAGTGGCAAAACGAAGAGACATGGATTTATACGAGCGAAGAGAAAGCTATTGAGCAAGTGATTGCTTTGACTGGCAAGCAACCTGAAGAGTGGTGTTGCGACAACGGCGATAGCGACGAGTATGGCAGAGCCGTATATTATACAGAAGCAATATGGGGAGAATAATTATGGAAGAGAGATTTAAAGATTTAGATGTGAGTTATAGAAGCTTTGTGCTTGACCAAACCAATGCACTAAACTACCTAGACTATGTAGCACGACAACATCTTGAGCAAGTGCTGAACGGCGAAGAAGACTACGAGGGCATGACCGAGATGTTGGAAGACATAACCGAGATGAAGAAAGACATCACTAAGCATGACTATGAGTTCATCAAGTTTGTTGAGTGTCCAATGAGTGCGAGCCAACTAAACATCTTGCCAGTGGTTGAAGAGCAGGAGTTGTTGGAAGCGATTGAAGACTTGACCGAGTGGGTGTTGCAGAATTGCAACATTGATGAGGGAGTGCCGTTGATTTTCGGCAGGAAGAGACACCAAGCTATACTTGAGCAGTTTGTAAAAGAAAGGACACAATAATGAAGAGCGTAAAGTTTTACCTACCAGAGAGTGATGAGTTCATCTTGGCAGTGGAAGGCACAGGCGATAACCTGTTGCATGAAGACGAAGAGCAGGGCTATGTTGATTACATCATGGCGAGCATATACAAAGCAGAAGACTATGAGTTTGAGATGATTGATAGCCCACAGATTATGTTGAGCAAGCTTGTGGCAGACATGACACAGGAAGAGTTTGAGCAAGCAGTGCTTGATTACTGGGGGATTGATAAGAACAAAGCAAAGGTATTATAAGGAGATTGATATGAGATTTTATATGGCAGAGAAAGAAGCTTTTGATGAGCTTGGTGCGTGCGAAACATTGGGAGATGTAGTGCGTATCGGATTTAATAGGGTGGATTTTAAAGACAAGAACGGCGATTGGTATGAGTGCTATGACATCACCGAGAGCAAGTGGGTGATTGGCTACAAGAGAAATGCCAGTGCAGGTGAAGACAAGCATGTTAAGTTGCCGATTGATATTGAGATTGACCAGTTTGAAACGGCACTTGACCGAGACGAAGACCAATATACGATCGTAAGCGTTGAGGAGCTAGTCAGAGATGAAGAGTAAATACATTATCACGATTGAGTATAAAGAAACTACCGAGTATTTTCTCAAGTTTGATGACGGCTATGAAGACTACCCGTCAGCAGGGGACATCATAGACCACTATGAAGAAGACCCTACCTACATTGTTCATGAAGTCAGCTACACAGATAGTGGAGCTATGGAGTTCTTGGACACACTAGCAGACTTTGAGACATACCGAGAAGCAAGAGCCTATGTGCTTGAACTAGAAGATAGAGAAAGGAATAAGTAATGACCCATGAAGAGATTGCGTGGCAGTTGTATGACGAGCTACAGCACCACAGGATTATTAACTATGAGCAGTATAGCGACAGGCTTTACGAGCTACTAGACCTAGCCCACCCTGATGAAGAAAGGGTTGGTGGGTATGTGGGAGATGTTGAAGACATCATGCACAACAAGTGGAGCTTTGGCTTCTGTGATATGTGTGGCGAAGTCATCTTCTATGATGACGATCCATGGTATGACCTAGCCATGTGCGAGCCTGAAGAGCAGGAGATTTTAGAAGAGACACTACCAAAATGGCAGAACGAAGTGGCGAACATCATACAAGATGTATGCCCTACTTGCTTTGCGAAACTACTAAAGAAAGGAGAATAAAATGTTTAATCAAGATGTAATGGAAATGAAAGTTAAAGATATGCTAGATGTGCTAACCGATTGGAACTGGCACACCGAACGCGTGTTGATTGAAGCTATCTTAACTGGCAACAGCGAAATCATAAACGATATGCTAGTCGTAGCAATTCACCATCAACTTACAGGACATCTAAAAGACGAGATGTGCGACTTGCGTAAGCATGCACAACATGTAATTGACGAGGAGTTATAATATGCCACCAATGATTAGAGAAGTGAAGCTTAAGGACGACCGCGAGGCAGTAGTGGCTGAGTGGTATTATGCACGACATGCAGACGAGCTAACCACCACTAGGAAGTACGCAGACTTGCTATCGTATGCGCGTGATCAGGTTAATGGCAATCTATCTGACGGGGAGATTCTAGACATTGTGATTGACCTATATGACCATGGAATCTCGTACTTTTCATAAACCAATTGACACAAAAATAATAGTATGCTAATGTAATAGCAGGGGGAAAATATAACAACTAATGGAGAGAAAGAATATGAAACTAATTCTTGAGTGGGACGGCGACCAAGACAAGCTAGGCATGGACGACAACTTTGACCTAGTTGATAGCATCATTTACATGATGGATTATGATGTGGCTGAGCCTGATGGACTCGTGCATGACTCACATAATGGAATCAAGATGACTCTTCTTCGTGAAGATACTTCACTATCATCTTCTTCCGCCACCACCCCACGCCCCACAGCACAGGAGTGTTTAGAAAATATTGGCGACGCGTTCGATTTGTTTTACCGCCAAGCACAAGAGTTTATAGATAAGGAGAAACAACATGAGCAGGATTAAGGATTTACTAGCAGAAGTAGAAAACATAGTCGACTTGAAGACCGACGACGAAGAGATTAAGAAGCAAGCCAAGTTCGAGCGCGACTTGTTGATTAAACGCTACGCAGAAGCGGTATCGAACAGCGCTAAGGGCATAGCAAGCGAAGACTTTATCGCAGATAGCGCGCGTTATGAGGTTGGCGACGACGACGGTCATATGTGCGTATTCTTGGAGAACTTCACGATTCTGTGTGATGACCTAGCCGAAGAGCATTTGGACGCACTTATCGAGCAAAACCATATCGACATGGACGACGCTATGTATCGTGATGTGTTAGATAGGGCGAGCGCAATCCTCGCTGACTTCTACGCAGACTATGAGAGCGAGCTATGCGAAGACATGGCTAAGGATTTGAAATTAGATATTAAGTACGGCGATATTAAATAGAAAGGATTATATGGCAATTAAGAGTGGTGTGTGTAAGCTTTGCGGAAAGCACTTTGAGTATGAACACAAGCGTGGTCGTGAGCGTCAGTTCTGCACTTATGAGTGTAAGAAGAAGAGCGACAACATTAAGGTCAGTGCATATCTCAAGAAGCGATACAGTGAAGACCCTGAGTTCAGGAAGAAGCGCAGTAAAGACAATAGCGCAGGTGTTCGTAGGCGCTGTCAGCAGGCGAAGAGTGAAGCTATGGGCAGAATAATCAATGAGATTATTGAATGCGAGACCACCACTGAGATTCTAGAAATCCTAGAAAAGAACTTCCGCATGAAGCGCGAAGTCTATGATCCAAACGCAAGGTAGTCTATTATGCCAGAGCTATATGACTTCCAAAGAAAAGCGGTGGACGACTTGTTAGGTGGCAAGCACATCTGTGTATCCCCGACGGGGAGCGGAAAGACCGCCATGTTATTTACCTGGCTCAAAGAGACTGGGAAGAAGAACGTTGTAATTATCACAACAGCTAATAAAGCTAAGAGTGGGGACATGGATAAAGAGGCTGTGCTATGGAATGGTCAGGAGTGGGTGGACTCACTAGATTCGTTCAAGGTGTTGTCATGGCATAAGCTTGACCGCTTCTGCGACAGCCTACGGATTACAGAGCTAGACGGTTACGCATTTGTATTCGACGAAGTACAACGCTGCAAGGGTTACAGTTCAGGCATGGGCAAAGCTTTTAGGTTTGTCACTAAATACGCAAAGTGTTGGTCAGGATACACAGCCACCCCTGGCGATCAATGGAAAGACTTCGTAGCATACTTCGTTGGAGCAGGGCTAGTCAAAAACATTACACAGTTCAGGAACGACTTCTGTATCATGCAGAACTTTAGAGGCTTCCCTGAAATCGTAAGGTATGTGAACGAAGATATGCTTCTCACAATGTGGAACAATATTGCCACAATCCCTGATGCAAGCGAGCTGTTCAGAGAGCTGCCGCCAGAGACTCATGAGGTCGTGAACCTTAAAGCACCTGTCGCTTATAAGAAAGTTAAGAAAGACCGCGTCAAAGAGGACGGCACATTTATCGAGACAACAATGGAGCTATGCCATTATCTCAGACAGTTGTGCTTCACTAAAGAGAAGCAAGAGTGGCTATCGGACTTCATTGAAAACCTCGGCACGAACTGTATCTTTTTCTGCAATTACATTGAGGAGGAAGAAGTTGTGTGCGAGATAGCCAAGAAAGTTTTGCCCAAAGGAGCTCGTATTTGGCGCATAGACGGCAAGCACCACGAGATTCCGACTAAGGATACCATCGGCAAATATGACATTATAGTCGCACATTATTTAAGCGGCGGCGAAGCATTGAACTTACAGTTCGTTCATTACTGGTGCTCGGTATCTCCGAACTACTCATACTCAACAAGTGTGCAGGCTCGTGGTCGTATCAAGCGTCATGGGCAGACCCACCCAATGTTTTATTACTACCTGTGGGCAAACGGAACAATTGAAGACGACATATATTCGGCTTTGAGAAACAAACATGATTTTTCAGAGGATATTTGGGCTCAAAGTATGCTATAGTTTATAGACAGACGATAAGTACGAAAGGAGAATAATGTCAGAAGAGTGGAAAGAAATTAAAGGCTATGACTATCCATATATGGTTAGCAATATAGGTAATGTCTATAGCTGTAGACTAAAACGCAACATGAAGCTACAAGATAGCACATGGGGGTATTACAGGGTTAGCTTAGTTAAAAATGAGAAGAAGCAGTGTGTTTGTGTGCATAAGCTAGTAGCCGAAGCTTTTATACCGAATCCAAAAAATAAAGAGCAAGTAAACCACAAGAACGGAGATAGGAAAGACAATCGAGTAGAGAATCTTGAATGGGTGACTAGGAGCGAGAATGTTTTGCATAGGTATAGGGTATTGAATCACGGCAACGATGCTGGGATAAGAGCATTACACAGATTTGTCGAGTTAAATAAGATACCTGTTTTATGTATAGAAAAAAATAAAGTATTCGACAGTTTAGCGGAAGCATCGAGATGGTTAAACGAAATGGATAAGGGGTGGCAACGACAGAACATAAGAGCATGCTGCGAAGGTGAGTCTTGGGCAAAAACAGCAGGGGGATATCATTGGGCTTATACGAAAGATAAGAATGATGTCTTACTATCAATGGCATTGCAGCTGTGCACGATTATGGATGACGCGACTAGGCAAAAGCTCTATCGTTGTCTAAAGAATAAATCAGACTTCAGTCAGGAGACATACGCAAAACAACTTGACGAAGAAATGAATTCGTAATATAAAGAAAGCAAGTTTATCAACTAGGAACTTAAACAACTAAAGGAGAAGGAACAATGGAAGAAGAAAGAAAGGTCGGCAAGATTAAGGTCGACGAAGGAAAGTTTAACGCTGTTAAAGGCGCACTAAGAAACGGTCTAGATAGAGAATACATTATGAATGCATTCGACATCTCAAGCGGCACGGTATACAACATCAAAAGCGCAGAGACATACGATGACTATCTTAAGAAGACGAAGTGGTCGTATCAGGTCGAGCACAGGTCAAAGGCGAAGAAGACTATCGACGAATTTAAATTCGAGCAGGTGAAATCGCTTGCCGCATCAGATAAGCCTGTCAAACACATCTTAGCGCTCTGCGACATCTCTCAGTCTGTCTATTACAGGATTAAACAATGCGAGACATACGAGGAGTATCAAGAAAAATTCCAAGGGTCGCACCGTGTAGACAGAGAAGCAGACGGCACTCAGAAGCCTAAGATAGACGAGAGCAAGTTCGCCCTCATTAAGAGCTTGAAAGAAAATGGAGTTGAAGTCTCAAAGATTGAGGAGCTCTTAGACATATCGAATACTACTATTTACGATGTCATAAAGCTGAACACATACGAAGAGTACCGTGAGCTACTTAAAAAGCGAGCAGAAGAAGCTAAAGCTAAGCGAGAAGCTGAGCGCAAAGAAGTGGAAGCGATTAAAGCTGAAGCCGAATCTCATAAGGAAATCAAACCTGACTTCACTGAGTCATACTTGCAACAAATCGTTGACCTGTTAAAGGAAATCAATGATAAGCTAGGCAAAGAAGAACAACCTGAGCCTGAGAAAAAGCGAGGCTGGTTCAGCAAAGCTCCGTTCTAAGGAGCCCCCCTTCGAGGCATACAGGGGTTAAAGAGTCACTGCAGTTCTTGACATTACAGGTGTAGATGGCGGTCAGTGTCGGTCGTTTTGACTTTGCTAAGATAGTAATATTCATTCTTTAGGTAAATACCTACCTGATACTCAATTGTCTTTCTAATCATCACTATTCATGTATTTTCGACGTAAGACTCCACAATTGTTTTACACTGAAACCTTTTAGACAGACAGCCGACACGCTAGAACTATTCTTTTAATCTTACATATCCGTGTATTAAAAGTTCCTATTAGTTGATCGAGATTTTCGTGTATAAAAACTCTTGTTAAATGAAAATGTTGCTTCATTAAACATACAGGCCGCCATCGACAATGAATCATGTAATGTGCTATAACAAAAATAGGTGGGAAAATAATCATTAAACATAACAATTAGGAAAGGGGATTATGGCATTACCAGTTATTACTGGCGTCACTCCGACTGCACCGAAGGTCTTGATTCATGGCCTATCTGGTGTTGGTAAAAGTACGCTAGCAGCAAAACTAAAGAATCCATATTTCTTGGACTTCGAGGGCGGCTTGAATTACATCGGCTGCGCAAGAACTCCAATCATTAAAAACGACGTAACCTTTGGCTTACTCATCTCGGCTCTATTAAATGAAGCTGCGTCAGGTAAGCGCACCTATGACACGGTGGTTATCGATAGTATCGACTGGTGTGTACGTCGATTCGAAGAGGTCGCTTCAGGCATCGTCGAGTACGATAACAAAGGCAACCAAGTTCATAAAGACTTAAAGAGCACATTAAACAAGGCAAACGGTGGCTACGGCAACGGTGCAGCTCACTTCCAAACACTCATCAAGACCGAGCTTATCCCACGTCTATCTATGCTCAACGAAGCAGGCTACGGCATTTGCTTAATCGCTCACTCAGAACGCAAGAGCATCATGGATGCAGACGGAATTGATACTGACCGTATCGCTCCGAAGATTCATGACAAGGTAGTCGATCCGTTCATCGAATGGGCAGACGACGTGTTCTATCTAAAGAACGAAAACGGTGAGCGCATTCTAGTTCTAGAAGGCGACGACAATATCCTAGCCAAGAACCGCCAAGGCTTGAAAGGTTCAGTAAAGCTAAGCGAAGTAGATATTAACGAATTATTAACTGGTGGGAAGAAAGGAAAATAGCACATGGCTATCAACTGGGGAGAAGTAGAAGATAAGTTTGCAAACGGCTTCAAGGACTATGCTCCATACGGTAAGCATATGGTTAAGGTAGTAGATGCTGAGGCTAAGCAGGTCGGTGCAAAGGGCAACTACATTATTAAGTTCAAGTTCGAAGAGGGCGAATACAAATACCCTGATGCAGAACATTGGATTTCTAAGAACAATAACAACTGGCGCTACCATCATATGAAGCAGTTATTCGTAGTCTTAGGCGCACCTGAAGAAAAAGCAAAACAGGTTATCGAAAAGGCAGAAGAGAAAGGCGACTATGAGTTCGCAGCTAAGGCATACGAAGCATCATTCAAGCGCCTTCTTCAGAAGAAGCCTGAAGTAGAAATCGAGGTTGTGCCTGATGGTAAATACAGCCGCGCTAAGTTTACCGACAGCCGTGTCCGTATGAAGGACGATACTGATAAGGTAAGCGAAGTTGTAGGCGGTGAGGTTGTTCCAACCGACATCCCAAACGGTGAGCTAGACTTGAGCAATATCCCGTTCTAGCAGCAAGCCCCTGGCTTACAGGGGCAAATATAAAAAGAAAGGAGAAAATGACAAGAACAGAGATTCAGAAATTTGTTGACGAGTTCGGCGTAGACGTAGAGATTGTCGACCACTGGGAATGTCCAGCAGAAACTAGCGCTAAGCTTCTAACAATGCCGAACATCCCACTAGCAGTACAGGGCAAGAACATGCAGCCACGCACCATCTATGGGGCAAGGACATGGGAATTCCTACGCAAGAAGTGCTACTTTAATGCGAACTATAAGAGCGAGATTACGGGCATCGATCCGCCTAAGGGACAGCTTCATGCACACGAATTGTTCAGCTATGACTATGCGAAGCAGGAGGGTGTATTCCAACGCATAATTGCACTGACTAAGATGGAACATGACTTCATCCATAGCGGTCGCCTAATCACTTTGTATCGCGAAGGCAATCCAACCATCCCTCGCAGTTATCTATTAAAGGTAGTCGAGAATGGGTTTAAGATTATTAGCGAGTATAATGAGGCACACCCTGACGAAGAGCCGCTCCGTTGCTATGGCACATTCCTTCAGTTCCTCCGTGTCGACGACATCAGGAACGAAGTGCTCGCCCTTATCAGGAAGTACAACATCAAGTTCTATAACGAGGTTCTTCCTAAGAGTAAGCAGTTCAAGGGCTGGCATGTAATCGTAGGTAACAAGCGCTACAACTCTCCGTATGCTAGAAAGGAGGACTGGGAAGAGGCTATGAAGATAGCTCGCAAGAACGACTTCGTGCGTAACCTCAACAATCCATTTGCTGGAGGGGCATATGAAGAATTAAGGGAGGCTATGAAGAAAGTTAATGTAGTAAAAGAAATCCCTGGGTGTAAGCCAGGGCGAGTAAGCAAGAGGAAAGAGAAAGAGTAATGGACGACATCAAAGCGTTAGACGAACTAATCGACGACGCTATCACTGAAGAAAAAGCTTTGGCCGTACGAGCAGACGAGCTAGCTTTGCAGAGCAAACAGTTCGCTGAATACTTAGCAGCTAAGAAACATAACGACGAGAAGATCGAGATGCTATGGCAAATGGTTAAGGACGAGATGATAGCCGAAGGTATCTCTGAACACGAGAATGACTTTATCAAACTCAAGCTAACACCTAGTGGCAAGTACAAAGCTGAAGACTTGGACAGTATTAGTGACGACCTGTGCGACATTAAGCGCACTCTCAGCAATAAGAAGGTCAAGGCTTACGTAGAATTAAACGGTGAGCTACCTGAAGGCGTGAAGTCTACTGGCTACATATTAAGGAAGACAATTAAAGGAGAAAAATAATGAATTTTGAAGTACCGTTTTACATTCTGTTAACTGTAGTACAGTTCTATGTAGTATTTAAGTTCGGCATGTTTGTAGCTGAAGTCCGAGAGAGGAACAGACGCGAAGACCGCATCAAGGCCCTCGGCAAACTCATTGAAGAAATGAACGAGAAAGCGAAAGAAGAGGAAAAAGAGAACAGCAATGAATAGCATACCGCTACTCGTAAAGCTCACATTTGATTCGCTAGGAGTGACTTTCAGAGAAAGGGATTGTGTAGTTTGTCATAAGAAATTCCTACAACGGATGAAGATAAACAAACAAGGCAAGCCCGTCCGTGTAGCTGGTTTTTCTGATAAGTTCTGTAGCGATGAATGCAGGTGTGCTTTTAATAGAGCATACCGTCATAATCTCAGAGCTGGCAACGAACACTACATGAATTACAATCGTAAGCGAATGGCCGCAAAACGATACGAGCAGTATAAGGAACGAGCGAAGCCATTGTATGATGAGCTCAAGAGCCTAATCTTGCGTAAAGAAGACGATGCGGCTCTTGAATTGCTTACGGACATTTCGCTCGGCAGACTGACTTTAAAGGAGGAAGAAGATGTGGATAAAGCGTAGCGAATACGAAAAGCTCTCTGCTGAGGTCGATGACCTAGAAGACAAAGTTGATATGCTTGAAGCAGAGCTAAGAGGAGTAATCTTCGACAGGCTAAATACGGTTAGCACTTCTCTTGAAAACAGGGCGATAGACGGGATAAACGACATTAAGAAGCAGTTGCCTGAGCTCGTGCATAAAGAGATAGACGAGTATAAGGCAGAAGATAAGCTTCTGTTAAAGATAGTTAAGCTGGTGTTAGGAGAAAAAGAAGAATGAAAGTACAAGGTAAAGAAACTAAGTATGACATCGGTGACATTGTGATTATGGCATGGGCGGACAGCGACCCCGAGTTGGCAGTGATTACTGGGATCAATCTTAGGTACGATGATGATGACCTAGACGGGAAGACGGGCCACATTTTGACCTACAGAACGTCTCGGCCAATGGGGATAAATCGCGAGCAGTACGAAGGGTCTGCTGGAGCTTTCCTTTGTAAGATAACTGACGCTGAGGCGGTTAAAAAGTATGCCCCTGAAATTAGGAAAGCATTTATCAGCCATGGCTTCACAGATAGGGGAGAAGATGAAGGCGAAGAGGAGATAGGATGAGTATTTTAAGATGGCTAAGGCTATTCGCAGGAGATGATAATGGACGTAAAAAACATGAAGAAAATACTTCTCAAAGCGATGAAGCGTGAGAAGAAACGATTAAGAAAGGAAAATATGACGGAGAGTGAGAAACTTAGGCGAGCCTTTATCGCCGCAACAGTAGCAGTAATAGCAGTAGGAGTTCTATTCCTAGTTGTCATGTCGGTATCGCTTATGCGAATCAGCGATGCAGTAGAGAAAGCTCCGGCTACCCACTATGATCTTAACTGTTTGACACAGCCAATTCAGAATCCATTAGAAGAGTGTAAGTTATAGACGATGGCTAATTCTGAGAGGCGAGATCTAATACGGTTTTTGAAAGACAACGGCTGGGTGCTCTTGCGGCAGAAAGGTGGGCACTGCCATTTCGTACACCCTGATCGTAAGGACAAAATAACAATACCGTATGAGATAAAGAAGAGCATAGAAATATCAGTAAAGAGGCAAGTAAGGGAAGGAAAAGGAAGATGATCAAATACGAAGGGCTATACACATTTGATGTCGATAACCATAGGTTTATCCCAGTCGGTCAAGCCGGCGGAATTATACTCTGCGGAGAGGAGGAAGAATGAGTAGTCAAGAAGATAGTATTATCGAACAAGAGATAGAAGATTATTGGTTGAGTCAGGGGGAAGCAGTCTATCGCGAAATGTGCGAAGACGATTAAAATGCTGGTGCGGCCTAAAGGGAATGGTGGTTTTGATCATATGTTTGTGCTTTAAACCTTTCAGGACACAACCTTTTTAGATGTTGCGTAGCCTCCACCTGCACCTCGTGGCAAAAGACAGAGATAGTGGTTCCATATTTTTACTATCTACCTGTCGGTTAAACGGACCAAAACGGCGGCAGCCTCCTTCATAAGTCCGCAAAGTCGAGGCCAGTAATAATGCTAAAACTCAACTCAAAAAAAATACCCCCTTAGCTTTGGAGGGTATTTTTGTTGGAAAGAAGAAACGTTTGAATACTACGGAGAATTTTATCTTTGACCGGCGTCTTACTCCCCGTGGGGATGCACCTGCTGGCCCGTAGGCCTAAACCCCGTAGGATTCTACTCCGATTCTACCGCATTGCGATCTGACAGGCAAGCGCTACATTCAGATAAATCTTCTCCTAAAGCATCGCCCCACACCTGGTCCACAAGATTATCCACCTCTGTCAGGAACTCACTATCATCTCCTTCTACCTCGTAGGCGAGCTGGCGTAGACACGCAGTGCTTTTGCACAGGCACCAATGCTTGCTATCGACGTTTGCAAAGTGCTTGCCCATGTATGCACGACGCATATCCATTAGTTGTTTAGCCCAGACGAGAAATTTGAAGCTTTCTTCAGGCTTCTCTTCTATTGCTAAAACAATGGCTGATCGGAGTGCATGGCGCCTAGCATGCTCAAGTTCTCCTACGACGCTTATGCGGTCGGCTGTTCCGCCTTTCTGATGATTAAAGCCTTTTGGAGTCTCGTTCATACTATAATTAAAACATACAAAGTAAAAGGAGACTTTTATGGCATTATATGGCGTAGACGTTTCAGTATTCCAAGCACTTAATGCAGGGGATGGCTGGGACTTCGTAATCGTCAAAGCTACAGAGGGTACAGCTTATATCAACCCTATGTGTGATGCCCAGTATCAACGTGCCAAAAGCAACCATCAAAGGAGAGGCGTCTATGCGTTTGCTCGACCAGACTTGAACCCTTATGGCGCTATCGATGAAGCGGATTTCTTTGTAGATAACTGCTGGGGCTACGTCAAAGACGGAATCTTAGTATTAGACTGGGAGTGTGCCGTATGGAATGTAGCGTGGGCAAAAACGTGGCTAGACCGCGTATATGAACGTACTGGAGTCCGCCCACTAATCTATATGTCTGCTAGCGTGGTCAACGACTATGATTGGTCGAGTGTAGCTAATGCAGGATACGGCTTGTGGATTGCTGGGTATCCGAATAACTACAACGTTCCTAACCCACCACGTCCAAGCGAAGATGAGCTGCCGTACAGCATTGGCGCATGGCCATTTGCAGCTATGTGGCAATACAGCTCTTCGGCAGGTACATTGGATAGGGATATTTTCTATGGCGACGTAAATGCCTGGAATGCATATGCTGGCAGAGAAATTGCTCAGTCTAAAGATGATAAGGAGAATTCACAAAATGAGTCTACTGAAAAACCTAAAGAACCTGTTCAAAAAGAAGAAAACAAAGAAACAGGCGAAGGAGTTGGCGCAACGCCGAACAAGCAAACCGAAGACCACACCAAAGTCCCAGAGCAAGTCGACTCGACAGACAAAGGCTTCAGCGCCAAAGAGTACCTCGAAATCGTCGCCAAAGCAGAAAAAAGCGTCGAGCTCATCAAAGAAACAGCCGAAAAAACAGGCATAAGTATCCCGATGAGCAATAAGACTTATGACATCTTAAAGGTCATAGTCGCAATTGTGTTGCCAACTGTATCGACCCTATACTTGGGCTTAGCCAATATTTGGGGATTCGGTTTTGGCGAGCAAGTAGATAAAACTATCCAGCTAGTGATTGCCGCTATCAACGCCTTACTTGGTATTGCCATTGTTAAGAGCTCCAGCGACTATCATAAAGGGGATTAAAGAGTAGCCACCTTTGGGTGGCTATTTGCACACACCTGAATCTTATGCCGTTTTATATAAATGGTCCGTTAATTCTTTAGCAAGATAAACACGGAAAACAAAACACTACCCTCGCTTAAATGACTAACGGTGTGTGCAAACGGCCATCCAAAAACCCCTCGTGAGAGAGGGGCTATTTTTATTGGTCTTTGCCGATAAGCAGGTCGTTAACCCAGCCATCATTTTGCGTCAGGATGCTCGGCGGATTGCCTTTGTCGACACCGCCGCCTGTCGTACGGCAGTCGATATAGGTGCCATTCGGGCCTAAGATATGACACTCGCCATTATCTCTGTTATGCGACATCCATTGGTTAGAGCCATTAAGCACGGCTCCAGGTCGGTAGTCGACAGGGAGAATATTCTCAAACTCTACGCCCAAAGCAAACTCATCTACTGCAGAGCTTGGAGGCGGAGTGCTGTCATGCCCAGCTAAATTCGACCTGTAATAAATTGAGCTGCCAGTTGCGGAACCGCCCTGTCCAGGTTCAAGCGTGAATGTGTATGTGCCAAGGTCTACTGGCGTACCGAGAATTGTATGCTCGTAAGTGGTAGGGTCAGATACGCTCCAGAGAAGAGGGCTGGTCGCTGCACGTCTAATGAAGATGTTGCGCATGATGCCGCCACCGCCAGTGCCTTGCCAGCCATTTCGCACAATGCTCAAAAGCGTTGTTGTAATTGTAATGGTTAGCCTATTTCTACTATCGATGCTGGCTGTCCACGAGTCTCGAATCTCTACATCTACTTTAGTGGAATTAGCGTTTTGTGCTACATCGGAATCGCGATAGTGGTAGATAGCCGTAGCCGTACCACTAAGCGCATCGGTTGTGTGCCACGTCTGGTCGTCTGGATACACGCCCGTCTCCTCTCCAGGGTAGCCGCCAGAAATCTGAACGAACGACGTTCTCCATCTGTATTGTTTAGCCATCTATCCTCCTAAACGATATTATCGTAAGCGTCGATATGGTCATCTAGCATGTCGCGGATTGTGTCGGTTGCTGGATGCTTGTCTGCCGTACCGCTAGTCGGCTTAATAATTGCCTGCAAAGCGTTGAGGCGGCTTGCAGTCCACGGGATTTGGTTAGGCTGAATCAATAGCTCATCTGGGACACGCTTCCTATCATAGGTGTTGTTGAAGATGTAGTTAGGGAAAGTGCTCTGTGCACGGAGACGGAACTCGTGGTGGAGTGTTGCCTCTTTGCCCTTAGGGACTACGAAGGTTAAGCTAGCGCGTAGCGACATCGTACCCCACGGGAGGCCTCTGCCGGAATCGCTGTTAATAAATGCTGATGGACCCTGCAATACAACCGAGTCGTATACTGGGTCAGCCTGTGCGCCTTCGACTACTGGGACCAATAGTGAGCGGAAGTTGGTGTTAATACAGTTAGCAGAGAGGATAACCTGAATACCGTAGTTAATCGTAACTTCTAGGTCATACTTGCCGAACCACTTCGGACAGTTCTCCGATAGGTGTAGTCCAATAGCATTTTCGTTATAGCAGCCGTAATACCATGGATAGTCTGGGTCATCAGGGGTCGAGTCGCGAAGATAGATAATCTTGTCTTCGTCATCTGGTTTAGCAGGCAAGCGACATTCTACGATACAACCACAGTCGTCTTTAGTGAGGACCTTGTAATAACCGTCGTCGTCTAGTGGGATTTCGCAGTCGCCAGCATCAGGGATGTGGTAATTGCGCCACATAGCAGGCTTCGGTTTGCAGCCAGGGCCACACTCAGAACAGCCTGGGTCGAACACTAGGAGGTCGCAGGAGTCTGCGTCATAAGCTTCGACATCTCTTAAGCAGTCTAGGTTAATGATTTCGCCTAAGTTGCATCCGTCGATTACATCACGATGGCGCTCAGAATCATAGACTAAGCTTGCTGATGAAAAATCTACCCGTAAGAACGTATCAGTCTCAGGGATTTTTGGGATATTGATGCGATTGATTTTTCCGCAGTTGTCGAATAGCCATACATAAGGATTATATGGGTCGACGGAAATTGAAAAATCACAGGAGTACCGAGCCGGTCGGCATCCTCCGCCACAAGGGTCGCAAGAACATTTTGAACATCTACTCATACCTCAATTATAAATTGAGGGGTTATTCTGAAGATAAAACTAGTTTGTTCTCTGGACTACACGGATGCCATCGCAGTATTCGCCCCAGCCCCAGATGTTCTGTGCACCGAAGTAATCCACCCAGTTGTCTCGTCGTACCTTGTCGTCGTAGACTACGCCGTGATCCCAAGCGACGACATGATGATATGGCCCCTGCGTACGGATATAAATAGGCACAGCAATATCTGCTGGTGGATAAATCTCCTCATGGAGAGTTCCATTGTTCTTGTTCCATAGCATATCTTGGTAAGCCCCATCGATACCGCTAGCCCATACTGAGATATGGAAACCATCCATGACGTTTTGTAAGCACCAGCCAGGTGTATTACCCATATCTTCTGGATAGAAATTAAGCACCTGCTGGAAGTCGCCTTGAGGCGTAGGAGGAGTTGGGGATGGGCTTATTTTCTTGACCTGGTTCTGCAAAACAATAATTGCATTAGTGAGCTCAGCGATTTCGTTGCGCCTGTCATTGACCTCTGTTATTAGGCGGTTAAGAATCTCCGTCGTTTGGTCAGGGAATTGCCTGAATTCCTCGGTGGTAAGGAGTGGTATTAAATGCCTTTTGTCCATACTCATATTATAAAATGAAGATATGAATGATGAGATAAACTCCTTTTATGAAAAGTACCGCGACTACTTAGATAGTCAGCGTGATACTTCATTCCAGGCCATTGATAACGCTCGTCGCAACGCTTATCAGAATATTATGGGCAGCGCCAACACGGCTGGAATGATGTACTCAAATTTCCCTGAAAGGGCTAAGTATCAGTACGATACCAATTACTATGAGCCGGCTCGCACCAAGGCGCAGAGCTCGTACCAGACTGGGCTGAATAGCCTATTTAATAATATGACCAGCATTATTAACGGTATCAGAGATTTTGAAGATGCTTCTAAAGCAGCTAACACGGCAGCCGGAAGAAGGCAGGGTGTAGTCAACGATGCTAACGACTATGCGTATTGGGGCAAGCGGGGCGTTACAGAATTCAGAAACGCAGACAGAGACCCTATCCGCTTTGGCACAGCAGCTAAGCGTTATGGCATTGACCCGTCTGACCCAGATGCGCTTCTTGGTTATGCTAACCAGGCTCTCATCGGCGACAACGAATACAACTTCCTCAAGTCCGCATGGGATAGAGCGAAAGCGGCTGGCTATACTGGCTTCGATTGGAACGTTGGCGACACTTATGAGGTTCCTACTTATAACTTCTTGGACGAGTCGGAGAGAGACTTCCTCGGCAGTCTTGGTCTAAAGTTCCAGTAAATGATATTATGGAGTTAACTAACTAAAGGAGAATTCTTTATGGAAACTGCTAAAGAAGCTAACGCCATTATTCGCGATGCATTCGCTCTTCTAACAGACAAGAAAGACATTGAGCGTTTTGCGCCGATTAAAGAGATTTTCAACAACGCTGCTGGAATGATTAACGGCAACGAATACTGTGAGGCTATCCTTAAAGGCTGGATGGTTTCTCAGGCTAACAATATCGTCTTCCTTCTCTGGCGCCGTGGTATCATGACTCCAGAAATCGAAGAAGCTTATCGCAAACTCCCTTCAACCGAAGAGGCTGTTAAGGATTACGACGCTTTCGAAGAAGGCATGAAGAAAGAAGCTGAAGGCCTAGAAGAACAGCGCAAAGAGTTCGCAGCTAAACAGCATGACATCGACATCTTCAAGGCTGTCTTAAATGGAATGCCAAAAGAAAAGGCTGAGGCTGAATACAATAAATTCAAAGAGCAGATTGCTCAAATGAGAGGCTAATTGATGGGACGGCTCTGGTATACGGACGCAAGCGGCAAGCGCAAACGCACTGCTGCTGGCGTTAAGCATGAGTATGAAAAATTCCAGAGCTCAGCTAAAGCTAAGGCGGAGCGTGCATCTCGCAACTCCGCCCGACGCTCAGCCATGAGAAAGGGGCTAGTCCATAAAGGAGATGGCAAGGATGTCGACCATAAAGACTCCAACCCGCTCCACAATTCGTCTAGCAACCTCCATGTAATGAGCGCCAGCGCCAACCGCGGGAAGAAAGAAAATTCTAGAAGAAGAGGGAGTAGAAGATCGAGATGGGCCAGGTAAACAAGTATCAGGAATACGACAACCCGTACAGAGTATTAGCGGCGCATATTGTGTCCGTTTTTTCTGTGCCAAATATAAAACGAGTGCTTACTAGCACCTCCTACATCAAGAGCCTTATCACTCAAGAAGCGAAGAGCATGGACGTCAGCGGAGCATTTCTAGACTGCATCGATCAAGAGATTATCGCCAACGACATGATTCGCAAGAAGAATGTTTACATGAAAAAACTCGGAGAGTTTTATTTCTCCGAGCTCGATGTCGATCGCCTAAGAAAAGAAATACGCCGGTTCGCTGAGGAACTCGGCATAAATCTTGATTAGTTGAACATACGCGGGCTTACTTCAAACTCGACACTGACTAGGTCGGCTTGTTTTCTGAAGCACTTCGTCTTTATCTTCGCCTGGATAGAAGAGCATCTAATCCTAATGTTATGGATGTTAATCCTATATACGGCATCCTCTTCGAAGGTGTCCTCGAACGGGAACGGTGTCTCTATCGGCTCTTTGACCGTAATCGTATCCCATACAGGCTGTCTCCAATACTTATCGTGGCCCCTAAACTGGGTCATATTTTGTTTGTCGCCGTTAAGAGAAATCCACCACCAGCGGTTTGAGTTGTTAAGCACCTTAACATGGAAGCGGTTGACCGTAAAGTCAGATGCGTTACCAGGGATGTTGAGGTACTTAGTGTGCCTTTCGAACACAATCGGAGTGTCTAATCTTCTCCAAGTGTCCTCTGCATACAGATTCATAATCATTGGATAGTCAGGGTGAATACCAATAATGTCTTCAGATTCGTCCCAGCGAGCGTCACAGAACGGGATGTCTACATCTTGGAACCATGGGAATTGCTGGTAGTTCATCATCATGTCCCAAATGAGACACTTGGCTTTCCCGTCGATACTATCGTAATAGTTGAAGTAAAGCTTATTAGCGAAGCCCCATAACTTGCGAGGTCTACTCATATCTACGCGGTCATAATGGCTATCGACTGAGGTTGGGAGGCGGCTCCATGTTGCGCCAGCGAACCTACGGATACCTTCTTTTTGGTCGTACGAGTAAATGACGCCCTTGTAGTTGCAAGCGTCGCCTTGGCTTTGGACGCCAGCCGAGTCTACCCATGTCGATACCTGGGTCGGCATACCTGACTCCATACTGCTTGCGCTCTTACTTGAGTATGTGCGGAAGATAGAATAGAACGACTTACCGATAAACATAATCTGGTCAGAAGCATACTCAACCATAGCCGTAATCGGTGTAAGTGACATGTCGTATGGGTTACGGTTTGGGGTGTAGAACCTGTAAGGGAACATCCTATAGTTCGGGCCATGCTCTTCAATCACTGAACATTGGACTAGGTTCGGGTCGTTACGGAATCCAGCTAGATACAAGCGGTTGTTGTGGAACATGATCATACTTGCGCCTACTACTGGGCGGGCGTCCACATATTCAGCGCTCTCGATTGTCTTCTGTCCGCCTAACGTGACCGTATAAGCGATATTGACCTCAGATCCCTCTGACGGAGTGCCGCCGCTCAACGTAAGTCCATAAGTCGTCAGGTCTACTACTTCTTCGTTATAGTGCCATGCTCCTGCGCTGTATTTGAATGTGTAATATCCAGATACCTCTCCTAGTGATGATGCTTCCCATGTAGCGGCATTGACTTCTAACTTGATAGTCTCGCCAGAATTGCTAGGGAACATTTCATAATCTTGCCAGCCGTTGATTCTAATTTTCTGTAATGGGGAATACCCATCTACAACATACATATACGACCAGCCTACGCCGGAGTCTGCCCCCATAGTCACCTGTGCGATATTCACTTGTGTAGTACGGTGGTCGACCTCCATGATGTACCAGTTGCCAGTATCGCGGTTAGTGACCAATTCTTTCTTATCGCGATCGTA
>CAMYWN010000006.1 GCA_947302765.1 uncultured Candidatus Saccharibacteria bacterium | reverse complement strand
TCGAATCACCAGACTCAAAAAGCGTCATCGGTCGCATCGTAATCTGAGCAAACCTACCGGCCCCAGAATGACGCGGCCTCCTTGCGCGCGGCGTAGATGAACCAGTCAAAATATACTGACCAGCCAACCTAGTCTTATCTACGTCATGACGAATCGCATCCCATACGCCAGGCGCATCCTGCCATTCATCAATCAACCTAGGTTTATCGCCCTCCAAAATAAGGCTCGGCTGATTCTCAGCCACAGCTAGAATATTCTGGTTGTCTTCTGTGTTTTGCAGCTCAATATAACTCTTAGCAAACTGCCGACCGGTAGTAGGCTTACCACACCACTTACATCCCACAATGGAAACTGCTCCAAAATCCTTCAGACGGTTTTCAACCATCTTATCAACAATTCTTGGCAAATAATCATCTTTCATATTACTCCTTCATAGCATTACACCATGAAAACCATACAATAGAGAGAATTTGGCAAAATATGGCAATTTGACTTGGCAAAATATGGCAATTCAACTTGGCAGAATATGGCAATTTGACTTGGCAAAATATGACTAACATAATTGACAAAAAGTATTATCGAAAACTTTCGAAGCAAGCTATCTTTAAAACAAGAGCTAAATCTTATTTCATTTTTTTACACGAGTACCCCTCCGCATCTCCACATCTTTCATATGTTTCCGCACACCACGCCACATTTCATCATTACTAAGCATCTTGTCCTCATCATCCGCACTTAACCTATCAAGCAACATGTCCAATTCCTCCCGCGCTCTAATCTTCATCACTCGCCCCATCTCTCCACCCCTCTCCCGAGATATTTCACAAATCCCGCTCCGCTGCTTCCGTCATGTATAATATATAGCCGCCGCTTCGCCCGCGTCATCGCCACATAAAACAACCGCTTCTGGTCATCCAACGCCACATCTATAGTCTCCCCGAACATCCCATATAATAGCGTATCCGGGTGCAATTTTGGTATCACCCCATCATCCGCCTCCAAAATAATCACCACTTCCGCCTCTAGCCCTTTCGATTTATGTATCGTCATCACCCGCACCTTTGCATCAAATTCCTCTATACTCATCACGCCCATCTGCTCCAGTCCCCACTTTAACCCTCGTGCCAGCCCCACAAGGCTCACTCCCTCCAAACTCATCTCGTTATTCCTATGTAGTAACATTGTCTCCCGCGCTTTCCGATTGACCCGCATCAGCTCCACCACCGTCTTCACATACCGCACCGTCTTCCGTTTCGGTTCTCTCCCCAGCATCCGCCACACCATCTCTGCATACACCATATCTCGCCCACTCGCTCCTTTATCATATTTTACCGGCAACAACCCACATTCTATCATCCCCAAACCCACAACTGACGGCTGCCTACGCCCCATCATCCTCTGATCCACTGCCAGCGGCAGCTCACATTCCGTCACCCTCGGATCCACCACTATCACCCTCCCCATCCTTCGTGAAAACGCCCGAAACTCACCCCTCTCACTCATCGCTTTTATCATAAATTTCCGCGCTCTATCTACCACCTCGCAGTCGCACCGATAATTCGTCGTAATCTCATACCGCCGCACATTATCAGGAAAAAACTTCTCAAACTCCTTAAAATACTCCACCTCGCTCCCCGCAAACCGATTAATCGCTTGCCAGTCATCTCCTACCACGAAGAGTCGCGCCGAACCAGCCACCGTCCGTATCGCCCTTACAGCCGCCAAGAAAAGTTGCGAAAAATCCTGGTATTCATCTATCAATATATATTTCTTCCCACCTAGCAGTCTCGCTACCTCTTCCCGCTTGCTCGCAATCAGCCGACTCGCCCACGACACGATCAGATTAAAATCCGTCCCATATTCTGAGAATCTGTCAGGCCCCCGCTTCGCATCTAGCAAATACCAATGGTACCTCCGAAACACCTCCACTCCTAGCTCCACAAACGCCTTCTCTCTTTCCGTCACCCCCTCCCCACGCAAGTATTCCTCGGCCACTTCTCTAATCGTCACTTCGCCACCCAAATACTTCTGCTGCGCCCGATTCACAAACTGCACCATCATCGCTGCAAACCTCTCTAGCTCCTCTTCTTCTAACTTCACCGCATCCTCGATTACCCTCCCTCTCTCCCCCACCGGCCTTAATTCGCCCTGACCTTTCATGAACCATACTATCTTGGCTCGCCACTCTACATCATCCATCATCCGTCGCACTATTTCTAGTATATACGCTTCCTTCTCTCCCGCCAAAATCTTCCCGCACCTCTTCTCCCCCTTACACACCTGATACACTATCTTCCTCGCAAAAGCATGAAAAGTGCTCGCAATTCTTACCATACTGTCAGTATCTCTTATCGCTCCGTCAACCACTTTCCGAGCATCATTACTCATTTTTACTCTACTACCGCCATCACCATCTCGCCGCATAGCTTCACTTCCGCCCTCATCCTTAATCACCGTCTCGCCATTCACCCGCATCTTCGATAGTCGCTCATTAATCTCTTTCGCCGCATTCGCATTAAATACAAATGCCATTATTTCATCGGGTTCTACGCCCCGCACCGCCACAAGGTACACAACCTTCGCCACCAACGTCCGCGTCTTACCCGACCCGGCTCGCGCCACCACAATCGTGTTCAAGGATTCATCCGCTACCGCTGCCGCTTGCTCATAATCTATCGAGTACGGCTCACCTTCATACGTCACCGAATCACAAAACCACTTCTGCACCGCAAGAACACCAGCATCACTCCCCCTCTTCCGCATAATCCCATTCCACCACCCTCGCTATCGCTACCTTATGAAATATAAATAGCACCCGCGCTCGTGCCGCCCTCTCAAACTTATCATAAATCCTCCCCGCCGAATTCGTTCCCCTCACCACTGTGCTGATCGAATTCGCCACATACATAAAATCATCTACTAAGCAATACGTCTTCGAAATATCCCCCACCCCTATTGGCGCAACTCTCCCGCCAAATGGGCCATCATCCTCATCGTCACCCAAGCCATCACTATTCTCAGATTGGTTGGCATTATCGTCTACCGCACCAACATCATTGTGTTCACTAGTTCCACTAACACCCCCATCACCGCTAGCAATATCATCTCCCAACCACTCATCCTCATTATCATCCATCATCACCGCCATAATCGCCTCATCATCATAATCATTACTAGGGTCCTTCTCCAATATCACCATGTCATCCACTTTTAATCGTCTCGGCACATTCACCAACGTCACGTAAGTCGGCTCAACATCATCTGTAATATCCTGCGCCAAATACAACCTCTGTATCTTATTCATCATCGCTTGTCGCGGTTTCGACTTCCCATTCACCCAAGCATTCATTGTCGGATAACTCACCCCTAGCTTTATCGCCACTTGCTCCTGCGTCCACCCCGACATCTTCATAATCCCCTTCAGTAACCTTGTAGTTTCACTCATTTTCTACTCCTCCTTCAATCAAACCTTCTATTAAATCTTTCATCGGGTTAAGCCTTTCTGCATTATCCGATGTGATAACTTTCTTTCCCGTCCGAGCTTCTACTGCCTTTCTAGCAATCCCAGCTACTTCACCACCGGACTTCGCTACCCCTCTGTGTTCTTCAAAAGTTTTCGGCTGTTTCTGTTTTTCAATCTCCGTAGTCGTAGCCTCCGAAAGCATCGTAAGTACTAATTCCAAATCACTCATATTGTCGCGCAAATTCTCTTTCTTTAGACCCTTAAAGGTCTTATATTCCTTCGTCGTCATCCCAGACCAAGCCTTAGAGATTTCATCCGTCAAAATCGCATACTCTTTACCTTTCTTCACTCCACGATTCCTCCACTCATTCGTTAAATCATTTCTTACCTTAATTGACATCAATCTCTGACGTATCCACTCTTCACTATATCCTTTCTTAAGATACGTCTCCATCGCACGATTCATCGCCAGCTCCGGATCTATCGTCTCATTAATTCGTTCATTACCAACTTTCGCAAGCCAAACCTTAAACGGCTCTGCCTTCTTCGATGGAATAGATTGCACCAGCCTCAAGACCTGTTCCACCGTCATGACGTCTGTCTTGTATTTCTTCCCATCCTTCAAAGAAGTTAATTTCAGTTGTTGACAATTTGTCAACAACTGATCCGCTCCCTCCTCACGCAATCGCTCCTTCAGCTTAGACCAATAAAACGTTGCCCCCCTAACATCAGGCTGCTCCGTCAACACCCCCACCACATCCACCACCGATAACCACCACTCTTCCCGCACCTCATCCCACACCGACCGTACCTTCCACCCATTGTATTTTTGCATTTTCTCTTCACTCATTTTCCCTCCTTTGAATTTTTACTATTTTCAATTGTTAACTATTGTTATCAATTCACTTCTACCTCCATCATACTTCATCCCCACCCGAAAGTCAACCACCAATATAAAAGAACTACCTCTATAAACCACAAAAAATTATAAAGTTTAACCAACCGCACCACACTGCTCAACTCCTAGCCACTCAAAGGCTCGCCTTATCACCCGCTACATAGCTCTGATTCCACTATATCTACACCCCCACAAAATACCGCCCCGAAAGAGGCGGTATTAATTAATCTCTATTCCGTCGTGTTGCTATTTCGCTTTTTGTTACCTTTTACCTTCGTGAATATCCATATTATTAATGCGATAATCACAAAGAGGATCAGGAATAACAACCATAATGGACAAACAATTACTATTTTCTCCACAATAGAAGTTTCGCCAAATATCTTTACAGTTTGTTTTGCCCTAAAAATACCTACCGCTGGCAAACCTTCGATCGTCTTGCTATGATACCTTTCTGTCCCCGGCATGACTAAACTAGTCTCAGGTTCTTCCTCATTAGTGTAAATCTCTTCATCACTAAAAAGCGGCCACACTTGTAAGGTATATTCCGCATCAGTGTGCACGTTACCATCATTCTTCACTAATGAGGTCGCGCTTAATTGATTACTAAGTAAGAAGGACGGAATATTGTTTTCTATTATTGCCCCTTTTTCTTCAGTTTCACCAGTCACCTCTGCGAATATATTAGATGCAAATCTAACTTTACTTTCAATCGATACACCTTTTCCACTAGCGTTATCTAGTCCAGTATCATTTTGCACAATAATCGTCGCATATTGGCCTCCAGCTGGGGCATTTTCTGGTACATGGATAGTGAAAGGAATAGTATCTATTCCACCTATTTCTACTTCACCATTATCTTTCTTTAGCTCAATCCACTCCATAATTTGGTTAAAGCTAGTGACAGTATCTACATCCACATCATTATAATCTACGTTACCATTCTCATCTGTTACAAGACTAAACGCACCAACTGTCACAGAATACTTTAGACCATTCTTCGCCGTGCTAGAACTAGAAACGGATATGGACCCTTCAAAATCTTCTCCTGGAGTTAAAACAATTTTTTGGCTAGGCGGCGAAATCGTCATTACCGTGTCCATCCCATCCATATCTGCAAAAGTATTACTTAACCCCACAAAAGAAGCCAGTAATACTCCAAATGCTACCAATAATTTATTGATTCTCTTTATCATCATACCTCCTTTATTTTTATTACCACTGTTTAATCATTAATTATACACGAAAATCCCTTATTTTCATAAATCTTTTTGGTCTCTTTTGGAGAATTTTTTCCAATAGTGTCAATTATTCCGCTTCCAATATAAAATACCTTCCCAATTGGAGTATTCATTTTCCCATAATCATCCAAATACAGTCTGATTAATGCCTTATTGCCAGTAAACTGAAACACCGGCGAAAGAATCTCATGGTTCACACCACGATCACCTAAATACAGATTATAAATAGTATGTAAATGCCCACTATCTTTCTTAGCTTCCTCTTCACTATTATATTCACCATCATATTCATAAGACATTTTTGCAATCTTGCTATCACTATAAACAAGCTTAATAGTGTGCTTTACGCCCGTTGCGGTCTCACTATAGAAAAAAGAGTCTTCGCTGTCATTTTTTTGTGAAATACAAACTAAAGAAGAAGTATCACTACTATTATAACTTTCAGTAATACGAGTTTCCTTTTTGTAAGTTAACAAAAACATAACTACAGCAATAATTGCCACAATCACCGCCACAATCACCGCATCGGTAATTATTTTTTTCTTTTTGCTCTTTTTGGATTCCTTCATTAATACCTCTCTTAATAATACACTTATTATATCACAAGACAACAAAAAATACAGCCCCATACGAGGCTGTATTTTAATCAGCTTAAGAATTAAGCACCAGGAGCAACCGTATATGTTACTTTACCAGTGTAAGTATCCGCTTCCTGAGTAGCACTTACCCATACCTGATAACCAGTACTAATAGCATTTTCAGATACAGAAGTACTACCAGTAGCAACCTTAGTAGCAGTTGCAGGAATTGCCGACCAAGATTGATAACCAGCCACCGTACCAGTACCAGCTACCTTAAACATCCAGTTAGATGTAGCACCAGAAGTAGCAGTACCAGTCACGATTGGCGTACCACTAGCCGAAGCTGCCATTGAAGTTACAGGGGATCCGTTAGAAGAACCAACCGCCTTAACGTTCCAACCAGAAGCATCGTTACAAGTAACTTTAAGAGTGCCACCTTGAGAACCATCAGCATCCCAAGTGTAAAGATGGCTGTTTACCGCAGCGGTCTCTTCCATCGTTTTACCAGTACCAGCTACTGGGCTACCAGTAGTCTGTCCAACCGAACAAGCGCTATTGATCGTGAGAATAACGGTATCCGTCACATCAGCGAAAGCGCCAAGAGCCGGCATCGCTGCTAAAGCTACGGCTGCTGCACCAGTTGCAATTAATGATTTTTTCATATTTTTTTCTCCTTCCACTCCAGGTGGAAAATTAGTTGTTATTTTACGTTAATGGATGTATAACCTTTAACACTTTCCATTATAATTAGCCATAAGCCGGTTGTCAATACTTTTTCAGCCATTTTTTAGCTAAATCAAGCCAAACTTTTCCACAAATCACCACCATCCCGATATTAAATATTGCCGCACTCATTACGTTCAAAAACCCAGCGCAAATCTCACCCTATCTGTTCACCTAGTGTCTCACGATGAAAAAACAACACTCCAAGACATTGCAATTACCGCCCTGCCCAACACTCCAAGACATTACAATTACCTCCCTATCCAACACTCCAAGACATTACAGATACCGCCCTATCCACCGCACGAACGCTCCGTAATCATTATAATAATCTGCATCCTCGTCGCTATCTGCCCTTAGATACCCCGCCACTCGCCCGCGCGACACTACTACTACCGACGGATAGTATTTTACGAAATCATGTAACGACGTTTCCTTCATATCGCTAAACATCATTCGATACACCTTCACCCCAGCTTCACGAGCATAATCAGCCACATATCCTCGCAACCTCTCCGCCGTTGTGCACCCGCTCTGGTCCACAAACACCACAAACGATCCACCATTCCGCACTAGTTCCTCATATCTAACCCCACTAAGCTCCATCATTTCGCCATCACATTCTTCACCACAATAATATTCTGCGTCAAGCGTCACTTTACTGCCACCAAACCATCCACCTACCGCCCCCAGAAACAATACCGTTCCGCCTATTACGGCCACCAGCAATACTACCAATTGCCAAACCTTCAATCTAGCCAACTTTCCTTCCGCTAACGTAGACTCTCCATCCCCCACTTTCATCCTACATCCTTTCATAGCTACGGCCTTTCCGCTCATTATTCGTTCATTTTTCGCAGCTTCACCTTGCTTTTTCCTCGTACGTTTGTTTGCCATTATTTCTCCGATACCTTTCTTTTTCTACTCTATTTTTCCATAATCTCGTTAAGCCAATCTCTAGAATTAGAATCACTTTCTCGAATCAAATCAATCCCTCAGGACAAATCAATTTCTCGAATCAAATCGGGCCAACTTCTCAAGCCAAATCAGCCCTTCGAGCCAAGCCGAGTCAATTCTTCGAACCGAATCTCATGTACCGGCACCTTATAAAAATCATACACTATAGTTCCGTCATCTCGAACGCGTTTCACTTCCACCGCATTCTCTCCCTCATAGAACCAGTACCCACCCACATCGTAAATCTTCGATTCATCCCAACCAAGCGCCACGAGCATCTTTTTCATCATCCCAGAATATCCCCCACCCCCACACATCAAGAATATCACCTTGTCCTTCGGAAATAGCCCCTCCAATACCTCCATTGATTCTTCATAATTCGGCGTATACGAGCCATCTGAATGTTGATAAAACAGAGTCTTCCCAGCGTAAGTCTGTCCCACTTCCTCTGGCAATCCAGACACATTCACAATATACGGAAATGGTACCACCTCAAATCCCCTCACGAACCCCGACAGTTTTGAATCACCCCCAATCGCTTCATAGTTTCCCGGGTCCTCAAGCATCCGAAGATCCCGATATACTGCATCGCTTCGCCCAAGATAAGCATCAATCGTCGCCTCATTTACATTTTTGTCAATTCCAAGCTCCCCCCGCTGCCCCTCCGCTAGTTCCGGCGCTGGCAAACTCACCAAATTATTCGGGAACACGAACTTCCCTAGCAAAAACGCTCCTACCACTAATAATATTCCCCCAATCACTCCGCTCCAAATGTATTTTTTCATATATTACTCCACTTAATTACTACTATTATACACCCAATGCTCGCTCATTCGGACATTTCTCAAGTACCCGCGAAATCGCCTCTTTTTCTGCCTGCGTCACCCATAACCCATATTTATATTTCACCGACACTTGCCTAGCCACGTACTGACAGCGAAATTGCTTATTTGCTGGCAGCCACGTTGCCGCATCGCCGTCGGATTTTTGCTGATTTGCCGCCCCGTCCACGGCCAACAGATTTAGCGGGTCCGTCGCAATTTGCTCACGCACTTCCTTTTCCATGTACTGCGCTCCCTTCTGCCACGCATCCGAAAGCGCCACCACGTGGTCTATCTGAATCTTACCTACTTCCGCTTTGCTACTTAAAACCACGTGCTTCCCCGTGTATGGTTCATCATATTCACCTGCTACTACATTGCACCCATCCAATCTCGCCGTGTCTCCCAGTTCTCTCTTCAAAATCCTCTGGCGCAAGCTGCATCCATCGACGCTAGGCCACCCATCATAAAACTGCTCTCTACTGTATCCCGTCTTTGGCGCTCGCCCTTTTACCGCAAGCTTCTCTAGGACCTCCGATGCTAACCGTCCTTCTCCCATCTCCTCGCCACTGGTACTGCCCATATTGGCCTCCACTTGCGTTCCACCATTCTCGCCGTTTACGCCGTCAGTTTCTTGCCCCAATCCCCCTTCCGTCATTACTTCCTCTATCCCCTCACGCAGTTTCACTACGCCATTAACAATTTCCTCCGCCCCAGTATCCTTAATCCTTTTAAAAATCAGCTCGTAGCTCTCCGGATTCAAAAACAACCATGCTCCGACTCCGGCTAGTAACCCACCCATCGCAAGTATTCTTCTTATCCTTAATCTCATAGCTCTCATTATAGCAAACCATCAAAAAACCACCACCCGTTCCGGTTAAATCTTTAAACATAACCAATTATTCGCTTAGTTCTTCAAAAACACAACCGTTTACTCGCCTAGCCACCAAAAACCACAACCACCTACCCGTTCCTTCAATTGTTTACCCCCCCTTAGAGAGCACAGCTACCTACTCGCCCAGCCCCTCAACCTTACTCGCCGAATTCATAATCTGGTTGAGCTTATTGCTAGAAACCACATCCTCATTATATTTGTCTACTTTCGCGTTATACTCATTTGCTAGTGCATCAATTTCACCATAAAGCTCATCAAGGGCCTCCTGCCTGCTGATTAATACATTCCTTGACCTATTAAACTCCCACTGACTCGTAAAACACCCCATAGTATCAGCGCAGGTATTAAACTCCGCAATATCCGCATTAAGCTGCTCCGCCGCTTGTGTATACTCTGCTTCCTTAGCCTCGATTTGCAGTTTAATCTCTTCCATCTCCGACTTGAGATTATCTAACTCCGCCTGTAGATTTCTGAACACTGTAATATATTTATCATAATACCCCACTACTTTATCTTGGTCTTTAAACACCTTTGCAAAGTGGTTTTCTAACTCCTTTGGCAAGCTCTTCACCTCCGTCCCAGCTCGCACATATAACTCTTCGCGCCTCTCATTATTATCATATATCGATAGTTCTTCTTCGAGAAAATCCTTGTTCTTTTCATACACTTCCGCCAAAAGCTCTGCATAAGAATTTCTCTCGTCTTCACTCATTCTTTTCCAAACTGCATGCAGTAGCTCATGCGCGGTAGTACATTCGCGCACTCCATCTAGTCGCGCATCTGTTATGTCATAAATATAGATATCCTTATCTAAATAACACCCCAAAACCGCATCTTCTTCGTCCCGCTCAAACCGGCACTTTTCGTTAAACTCATCCCTGTCACTCAAAACCGGCATCGAAGCATTAAATAAAAATCCACCATATTCAGTTAGGCCCAACTCATCCCGGATCCTCGCGACCTCAGCCGATGGACGATACGAAATCCCCCGCCAATAGTCATGGATCCATTCACGATTCACTACAATTAAAGCAACTATCACTATTACTACTACTAGTACCACCCATTGCCAGTAATTCCAAAATCTTTTCTTCATGCTAATTCTAGTTTACTACATTTTGTCCAGTTTGTAGCAAAAGTTTGTAGCAAAAGTTTGTAGCAAAAATCTCCAACAAAAAAATGCCCCGAGCCTTTCGGCCCAGGGCACATGTTTTTACCTCCTTCTTCTTTTATGACGCTTCCGTCTTCGCACTCGACTGAGCTTACCAGCCCACACAAAGCGCGACACCACCTCCATGAAAATAAGGTAGATAGCCGGCACCACTGCGCCCCAAGGATTATCTTGGGCATCGAAGTACTTAAAGGCGGCGTAGTAGGTAATGAGACCAACAACTGCACAGACACAGGCCGGCAAGTATCGGTACTTATTGTCATACCGAATACCTTCCTCTCTCAAGTGTTCCACAGCCATTTCGTGGCCTCGATTAAAGACAGAGCCACTTAGTACCCCGAAGTTCAACCAGAGCACCGTCCAAAGAATGTAACTCTCCATTGTGCCAAGATAAAACTTGGTCATAATGCCGCCCCAGTAAATAACGTAACAAACACACGCGAATGGAAATAACATTTTCTTCATTTTTTTAAACCCCCTAATATTTTTAAAATACTCTCGTGGCAAAAGCGCCATCTACCCTAGATTGTACCACAAAACTCATTTTTTGTCAACCTTAAACACTAGTTTTTTCCACTCAATCACCGATTCAGATTTTTACGTCAGCTTTTTGCACTCGGCCGCTAACCCTAGCTTCTTGCACCCCAGCACCAAAACGCCCCCTCTGCTCTACCGCAAGGCCGTTTCTTTCTCCAACAAATCCAAGAATTCCTGATTCATCGCCGCCGCATGAAACCCTCTCACATCCTTTACTACAGCTCCCGCCATCTTACACAAGAATAATCCCGGCTCATAATCCCACGGATGTTCCGCTCGATAGTTCGTCCCATGAATCCGCCCACACGCCATCGCCGTAAAGTCATAGCACGACGCCCCAAAAAACCTTCGATGATCCGTATACGCACACATTTTTACCGCATCCGTAATCGCTTTCTTCCCCACTATCGAATATAACGCATCTTTAATCGGAACCTCTCTCACCCCAATTCTCTCGCCATTCCGATAAGCCCCAGTCTCGTCTGCATAGTACATCTCCCCCATCCGTGGCAGATTAATAACGCTTGCCACTACTTCGCCATTCTTTTTACAGGCCACCTGCGTCCCCCACATCGGCAGACCATTAGCAAAATTAATCGTTCCATCAATAGGATCGATAATAAAACAATTATCCGTTTCTGCATTCTCCGCATTAAATTCCTCACTCACAATCGCAAAGTCCGGATAGCTCTCCTTTATCTTCTCAATCAAGTATTTCTCAATCTCAAGGTCCAAATCCGTTACTATATCCCCCTCGTCACCTTTACGATGTACCTCAAAATGTTTCTCCGAAATCCCCTCGGCTTCCTTTACAATTTTCTTCAAAAACTCCACTTCCATAATTTTATTGTACCACTCTTCCTACGAAATCTACCACATTCTCCCAAACCCAATACACGCCAGCTTAGTCGCGCACATCAAACCTAATCACTTATACTATCTTACTCAAATCACCGTGCACAAAGGTCGGGCCAAACCCCATAATCTCATCATACATTAGCCCCGGAAAAACATCATTTTCAATAAAAATCTTCTTGTGCTCCCGATGTGCAATATACAGCTCTACTAGTGCCGCCCCTCCTACGTAGCCAGAAATCCCTCGTTTATCCCAGTTCATCAAGTAAATCGCGTCACTTTGTTTCCCTATTATTTCTTCGCTATCCTCAAATAATCCTCGAATTAGCTTCGCGTGTGCGTCCTTACCCTCTTTCCAAGACTTTTCTTCTAAATCAGGGTCATTCATGGTAGAAGGCAACAACACCTCGTGTCCCAACTTTTCCAATCTATCTTTTACTCCCGGCAATCTATCCCAGAAACTACTCGATGCCGCCACATACACCTTCATGATTAATTACCTCCTCTACTTATTACTCACATTATACATCAAAATCTAGCCTGCAAACTACAAACAAATCACTACAAACGACAAACGAATCATCGCGAACGACAAACAAATCATCGCAAACACCTTTTACTTAGCTATTCGCGCCTTTTACTCAGCTATTCTGACCTCACCACCACTGCTTTTTGCCCTACTTGCCTGTACAGACTATCGATTCTGCTACCAGCAACCGTAAACACGTACTGTCCTGTTCTTCTGGTCCACGGGTCGATTACTTGGTATTCGTCCGTCATCTGATTATATCCCGACAACAATACTACATGAAGATTAACCGGCGCCCCATTTACAATCTCTTTTAAATCCTCAAAATTGTAGGTTAGATATATTACTACCGGATTATCATTTAGTACCTCATTCTTGATCGCCTCTATCGAGCTTCCGCTCAAATCAACTACAGCGCTACTTCCCGCACTCTGATTCCCATACGCAACCAGCGGAGCCGCGTCTATCCAATGTGCCTCATCGCGCGGCTCATAACCGTAAATATCCAAGTAAAAACCCGTATGCGGATCATCTGATTTCGGCATCTCATCTACGAATTTTCTATACTCAGTATTCAAGAGTAGCCCCTTATAATGCATCCCCATTAGAAGCGAGGCCGCCTCGCAACCATTAAATACTTCAAAATGGTTTTGCGAAATATATCGAATATCCAAAATATGCCAGGCCGCCGCGATTTCGGCTTGCCGACGTTCTTCCGCTTCTCTTCTCTCCTTTTCGATTCTCTCCCGTTCAATTCTCTCCGCTTCCAGTCTCGCCAAATACGCACGCCTTTCCGCTTCTTGTTTTTCTCTTAGTATTTGTTCATCTCTACTTATCTTTTCGTCGACCTTCTTCAGCGCCAGCTGTAACTTTTCTTTCAGCTCCACTTGAGATACGGTATCTACTAATTGCCTTACATCCTCATATTGTTCCCTTCCAACCGCTTCCGAAACCTCCGCCTGCTCAAAGTATTCAATATCTTCTAACCCATCAAACAACCCGAGCACCACCTCTTTCACGTCTCTAACCTTTTCAAACTCCGCCCAAAGCCGATTTATCTCCGCCTCCAATTTCTCCCGATAAGGCTCCGCTAACGCGCCAAAAGCATGCTCGGTTTCGGTCAGTTCAGCTTCTCTCGTCTCCTCCTTAAAAATCCCTTCCTCATCATAATAGTTCGCAATCTCATTTTTTACCTCTAGATAAAACTTCGCATCCTTAATTGCTTCGCGATAACTATCCGTCTTATCCTGTCTATCAACTTTGTCTAACTTTTCAAGGCACGTCTTCATATCTTCTTCCATAACATCTTCCTTTACTGCGCCACTCTCAAAGAGGCTCTCGCAAAAGGATTCAGCATCTTGCCAAACTTGTTTACGTTTTGCATTCGTAATCGCAAGCATGACGTTAAGAATAACCAATATCACAATCACCAAAATCAAACTAATCAAAACTATCAACAATCCTTTTTTGGTTTTGTCTTTTTTATGTATCCGTTTCATGCCAAACCCGATTTTTTACACTACAAGCATATATTATTATATTAATACAAATAACAACCAAAACAAACATTATCATCATTCTCACATCGTTCATAAATAGCAAAGGAATCGTCACGATTATTCTGGCAAACGCCTCAACAATTTGATATATCAAGTTGTAATGTGTTAGATCCATATCGCCCCGATTTTCGAAATAAATTTTATTAAGCGATTGCTCCTGCATCTTCTTAACAATCCCCTCCACAAAGCAAAGCACCAAAAAAGCATAGTCCAAAAACAATAGTTTGCTGCTGTTTATCGCAACAAAAAGTACTGTACTAAGTATAAAATAGTTTCTTTTCTTGATTACCCTACCGTAAATCAGAATAAAAACAATTATCGCAAGACTACTAACCGCGCTCACTACCCCCGCCATCATATATGTTTCTTTAATGTAAAGAGTAACAAAAATCGGGAAAATAAACGTCAAAACATTGTTTATTTCAAACAACGAAAAAGCTAAATAGTTCTTCTTGTCATATTTTTTTAAATTCTTCATTAATTCAACCTTGGTTCCACTCGGTTTACCTTTAATCCAAAGAAGCGGGATCGCGCTTACGAATAATAGGACTGAAGATAATATCGTTAAGGTCAACACATTAAATCCGTCTAATAAAGAACCGCCCAAAAAACCAGCCGAAGTCGAAGCGACTTCCGATACTACCATCATAATACTAAATGGACCTGACGAGTCTCGCCGCGGTACCACTTTAGTCACATAATATCTTCTGGCTACCCAGTACCCCCTCCTATAAAGCGAATACAAGAAGGATAATAGTACCACAAAGAAACCATCATGCACTGGATGACTTAAAACAACTTGCAAAATAATAAATGCCACAATCCCAATACACATTACGACCGCATAATTGTATCTTTCACCAATCCTCACCATAGCATAAGAAATAAATAAAGCGAAAAAGTTTTCTAATAAATAAACCAACAACACCTGGCTAAGCGAAAAACCATTCTTAAATAAAAAGAGTGAAATAAAAATCTCAACCAATGCCCTTGCAAATGTTGAGACAAATAAAAATACGTTATACTTCGCCCGATCGCTCATATGTTTATTATACACCACAATAGTTTACGACTTCACCCTACGCAAAAACTCTTCCCACACATCATTGTAGTATTCGTCAAAAAAGCTACCAGCTTCGTCAATGGGTGCCCATCTCACTATTTCTACTTCGTCTTCCTGTCTTAAGATATCACCATTTAGGGGTTTCGCGATAAATAATCGTATTTCCTTGCGCACGGTTCCATTATGTACCATGTGCCAAGTCCGGATTGGCTCTCTATCAACTATTTCAACATCCAGCCCAACCTCTTCTTTGGTTTCTCGAAGCGCAGTCTCAATGTCTGTCTCTCCTCGTTCCTGATGTCCTTTTGGAAACGACCAATACAATTTTCCATTATCATCTCTCGCCCCAATTATAAGCACTGAATTATCTTTCAAAATGATACAACCACAGCTTTTCTCTTTCACCATACAGAATATTCTATCAGAAAATACACCAGAATAAAGAATCTTGGCAGTATCTTACTAAACCCGCTTTTAGAGGTGTATCATTTTATTCTAGACAAATCACCATTTATTAAGTTAACACCAAAACTCAACAGCTCATCATTGACATACTTGTAATCCGGCAAAGGATTGAGCACAAAAATAGGTTTCCCTAGATAATAAGCAAAACCCATTTCTAAAAACGTATTTGCTCCAATATAATTCTCGACATCGTTTTTCGTATAGTTACATACCAAAATCGCATCGGCTTTCTTGATTTTGTCAAAATGCTCACGTATTGCATCATAACCATTATCATGCTTTGCTACCACCGGATCAAAATCTGGTTTATGAATCGCATCAACCAAAACTCCGTTTGGCAGGAAAACATCGTGCCCCATTTTTTCTAAATTCCGAGCCACAATTTTTACCTTGTCGGTAAAACTCAAACTACAACAAATACAAATATTCATCCCAAACTCTCCACGTTGTCAGTCATACTTTCACCCGGCCTTAGTTCTTTGTAGTCCGCCCCTACTTCGTCGCATGCTTTTTTCATCCAACTACCACTAACGGACTCGCCAAACTCTGACAAAAAAGCATCGTGCACCGGTATCACAGTTTTGGGCCTAATGCTCTTGACATAGTTCATCGATTCTACAATCTTTAGCCAAGGCGCAGAAATCGCCACGCATAAAACATCCGCCTTTGCGTTCGGCTGGTCAAAAGAATCGCCGGGATTTATTATTCTGTCGTCAACCACCACACCAATATTCTCGCATGGCGTTTGTCCAGGAATAATATCAGCATGGTTCTCTCCGAAGAAATCCAGTTTAAAGCCATCAATCTCAAAACTGTCACCACTCTTCACAGAAATAGCATCTTCAATGAGTGAAACCGTATCACTAGTAGTAAAAATCTTCACGGCGGGATTATCGCGTCGTATTCCAGCGATAATCTCCAGCTGCAAATGATCGCCATGCTTATGAGTAACAACGATAGCGACGACGTTTTCTAATTTCGGTATTTTTCCCTTAATTTCCACCGGATCAAAAACGACCCGCTTCCCGTCCTTCTCAATTATTATTCCAGAATGCTCTAATTTTGTAATCTTCATACCGAATATTATATACTAAGATACACTATTATTTGGCTTAATACTACCGAAATACCACAATTCGGTTATGAATTTAAAGGTCTGCATCTTGTATTCCTAAACCAACTACCTTTTATCTATTCTGACGATAAATGTCGTTTCCGATCGAGCTCATCCATTCTTCTTTTTACTTCGGCTATCACACCCGGCAATTCTTCTTGATTTCTGATTTTATATACTTCCTTTGGCCTACGAAAATCTGAACGCCTATGGCCACCAGGTTGGTCAAAATCATCCATAATGTATATTTCCACAATCGAATATTGACTAGCCGGAACACTTTTTACTATAAATTCTCTAAATTTTCCAGCAAATGGCCCAAAGGATAACGGCTCGTCATCGGTTGGCGAAGCATTAAGATAATTATTGGTGTTTTCAATTTTATATACTACACCTATGGGTATCTGCTCTTTTGGCAATTCGTCGCCATACCAAATCACGCCATCTGTACCAATAGCATAAGCACATGCAAATTGTTTATCACGAGCACAAAACACCACACCATCCCTATTGTGTTTTGCTTCATGTCCAACAGTCGTAATACTTCGATTACCCAATTCGTCAATATTATCGAGATAAACTCTTTCACCCCTCCATAAAGTCTGTGGTACACCGTTCACGTCCGGACGTTCATCTACGCCCTCTGTAATATCTGGAAATTTAGTCCAAGCTTCTGGCCTTATTAATTCTGGTACATGTTCCTCAAAGCTTGGCATGGAACCAAGTATTTTTTCTGCTTCAGGTTGGCCAACATCTTTATCGGGACTGGTATTAAAATTCTTCAAATCATTCATACTTATATTTTACCTCAAAATATACTATAATCTGACAAATATCACAGGTTGGTTATGAACTTAAAGATCGGAATCATATATTTCTAAACCAATCTATTTCTTTTATTCCGCTTACTGCCAAAATCCACCTTTTAAAGCCAAAGTGGAAAATTATTATTATTAAACAAAAAAAAAGACGCGCTTGATATAATTCAATATCTTGGGCATCTTTTATGCTTACTCTTATACTAGTATTTCATTTCGCGCATTATATCTAATCCGTCCCAGATTTTCAACCCACTAACTGATTTAGTAACCGCGCCTATTTAATCTTCAGACCCAATATGCCCTTTTTTATTAAATCTATCCTCGTACTTCTTCAAAACTTTTTCCAAAGCAACACCTAAATCAACCTCAGCGCAATTAGCGGCCGAAACCAGCGAGAACAAAACATCGCCAAATTCAGATCCCAAATTACCCGTCTTACTAAACTCTTTTTTACCATAATCGGTGCCCTCAAGTATTTCTTTACCGAGTTCTCCAACCTCAGACGACAAATCAATAAACCTCGCCTCAATCGATCCCCCAAGATTATATTTAGTATTAAAATCATTAACCTTTTTCTGAATACCATCCATACAGTATATTATATATCAAAATATGTTATAATTATACCAACAATAACAGATATCACAGGTTGGTTATGAATTTAAAGATCGGCATTGTCGGCCTCCCAAACGTCGGCAAATCTACACTGTTTAACGCACTCACCAACGCTGGCGCCCTTGCCGCCAACTATCCTTTTGCTACTATCGAGCCAAATGTCGGCATCGTACCAGTACCAGATGAACGCCTGGACGTACTCGCCAAAATGTATGAGACCGACAAAGTTGTTCCCGCAACAGTCGAATTTGTTGACATCGCTGGCCTAGTAGCAGGAGCAAGCAAAGGTGAAGGTCTCGGCAACAAATTTCTCGCCCATATCCGCGAATGCCAGGCTATTTGCCACGTCGTCCGCGCCTTCAAAAACAACGATATCGTAAGAGCCGACAACAAACCCGAAGACGACATCATCAAGCAGGCCAAGGACGATATCGATATCATTAATCTAGAACTCCAACTCGCCGACGAAGAAACCCGCTCAAAAGTCGAAGCCAAACGCAAAAAGTCGCCAGAAGACGAAAACATTCCCTACCTCACCGACAAACCCGTCATCTACATGTTCAATGTCGACGAACAAGGCCTCACCGACCAGGATTTACAAAACAAACTCCGCAAGCTTGTTAGCGACAAGAATGAACAGTTCGAGGTCGTTCGCGACAACGGGAGCGAAATAGCGAGCGAACCCCGTAACGACGGGCGTGAGCGAAGCGGACCGAGAACTGTTCGTTCTAGCGCTAACAATCAAGCAATCTTTGTTAACGCGAAGCTGGAAGAAGAAATGTCCGGCATGAACCGAGAAGAACGCAAAGAATTCCTAGAGAGCTATGGAGTAAAAGAAGATGCACTTGGCGAGCTAATCAAAGCCGCCTATGAAACATTAGGCCTCCAATCCTTCCTCACCGCCGGCAAGAAAGAATGCCGCGCCTGGACCATCAAAAAAGGCTCCACCGCCCCCGAAGCCGCCGGCACTATCCATACTGACTTCCAAAGAGGCTTCATCGCCGCCAACATCTGTAAATACGACGACCTCAAAAAGCTCGGCTCCGAAAAAGCCGTCAAAGAAGCCGGCCTCCTCCGCACCGAAGGCAAAACTTACATCATGCAAGACGGCGACGTAGTCGAGTTCAAATTCAATGTATAAATCATAAGCTCAGCATAAAACATAACCCCCATAAAACATGGCCCCTTGTCATCCAGTATAAAGTGTGGTAAAATAACAGATAATTGTCTAATAATAAAGGTAAAATATGAGTTTTTCAGTATTAAAAGAAATTGGTGACGCACAAAAGAAAAAAGCCATCGTGGATGTTAGATCCGGCGATACTGTTAGAGTCACCCAAAAAATCAAGGAAGGAAACAAATTCCGCCTTCAGACTTTTGAAGGCGTCGTGATCCGTGTAGATCGCAAAGAATCTCACACCGCCCGCATCGTAGTTCGTAAAGTTACTTCTGGCGTTGGTGTAGAAAAGTCCTATCTCATCCATTCTCCGTTGGTAGAGAAAATCGAAATCGTTCGCCGTGCCAAGGTTCGCCGCAATAACCTTACTTATCTCCGCGAACGTTCTGGCAAATCCGCCCGTCTCACTAGTAAAGATTTCGATCGCAATGCGGTAAATAATGTCGAGATTCCAGAAGAGCCGGCAGAAGCTCCAGCCGAAACAGAGGCAGACACAGAGACAACCACAGAAACCGAAACAGCAACAAATACCCCAGAAGAAGCAAAAGCCGCCGAGACCCCAACTAACGAACAGTCTGAAGAATCCAAAAACAACACAAAAGACACCGACGAGACCAAATAATGCCGATTCTTGGCATCGACGAAGTCGGACGTGGCCCTCTCGCGGGGCCACTTGTCGTTGGCGCTGTTATTTTGCCCCCAGAAATCAAACCCTGGTTTTCTGAGCTCAAAGATTCCAAAAAACTCACACCTAAGAAGCGCGAAGAATTAAACTCTATCATCTTAGCAGAATCCACTACTGGGCTTGGCTGGGTTTCAGCAACCGAAATAGATGAAATCGGTATCTCAAAGGCCCTAAAACTTGCCACGAAACGCGCCGTGAAGTCAGTTCAAAGACTTCACACACCTTTTTCCCAGATTATCATCGATGGCAAAGTAAACTTTCTAACAGGAACCCCTTTAGAAAGCTACGTCTCTACCTGCATCAAAGCCGACGACAAAATCCGCGAAGTCTCCGCCGCTTCTATCATTACTAAAGTCGCCCGCGACCGTTATATGACGGACCTCGCCACCAAATATCCAGAATACGGCTTCGAAAAGCACGTCGGCTACGGCACCAAAGCCCATGTCGCGGCCATTTACCAATACGGCCTTACAGATGAACACCGCAAATCCTTCGAACCTTGCAAATCCCTTATCAATTTCCAGTCAGAAACGAAACAACATAAAAACACCACCAAAATAGGCCAACAAGCCGAACAACTCGTCGCTAATTACCTATCAAATCACGGACACAGCATTATAGCCAGAAATCACAAAACCTTTTTCTACGAAATCGACATCATTTCAGCCAAGGAAAACTACATCTATTTTACTGAAGTCAAATATCGTAAATCCGCCCTTCATGGCTCCAGTCTCGAAGCTATCACGCCAGAGAAACTTCAAAAAATGCGCTTTGCCGCCGAATCTTACCTCAAATACACTAACTCCAAGTTCAAAAACCTTCAACCCCTCCTCGCTGTAGCCGCCGTTTCTGGCAACCTTCAAAATCAAGACCCCGTCGAAATCACTTGGTTCCCCCTTTCAAACTAATTATCCCTTAAGAGCTAACCTTACACGCTCCTCCACGGGTAGCGAAGCATCTACCTCCGCTAATGCCGCCGTAGCTTCCTTCAGCTGGAATCCCAGAGCAATCAACGCGTCGAGCGCTTCATCTGATTCGTCAAGTTTTTTCACGCCATACTTCACATCAGTTGCACCATACTTTGACGGAGTCCCTACCTTATCCCTCAAATCCACCACTACTCGTTCTGCCGACTTTTTCCCTACCCCAGACGCTTTGCTAATAAAGCTCGTATCGGCATTCGCAATTGCATTCCTTACCTCCTCCGCTTCCGCTAGAGACAAAATCGCTACTCCCGCCTTTGGCCCAATACCCTGCACTGAGATTAGCATTTCAAAAAGTTTCTTCGCCACCAAGCTCGAAAACCCATATAACTCTTCTGCATTTTCTCTCACTTGATGGTAGGTATAAAACTTGCGTTCCTCACCAAGCGTCGCGCTTTCAAAATCCGGTACTGGTACCATCATTTCGTAGCCTACCCCACCCACATCCACGATCACGCCATTTGTACCAAACTTCTCTTCAATTATCCCTTTAATATGTGCTATCATTTTTTATCCTTCCGTAGTAAACTCCTTAATTATATCACCTCATCTTACGTCCACGCGAATTCGAAAACTTATGCTCGTCATTCTGTCCCTGACCATACAAAAACCCGCAAGTAATCGCCACCGCTAACGCATCCGCCGCATCGTCAGGCTTTGGTTTTGTTTCTAATCCTAAATGCACCCGCACCATCTCCTCTATCTGAGTCTTCGTCGCTGCCCCATAACCCGTTAATGACATCTTAATTTGATTCGGTGTATACTCGTACACCGGCAAGCCATTTTGTTCCGCGACCAACAATACGATTCCTCTCGCCTCAGCTACCACAATCCCTGTTGTAATGTTTTTCGCAAAAAACAGTTTCTCTACTGCTACCATTTCCGGCTTACATTCATTAAACACCTGCGTCAAAGAATCGTATAGTTCCAATAGTCGCGCTGGTATCGGAGCATCTACTTTTGTTGTCACTGCGCCAAAATCCAACGCCCGCGCCGAGGCCCGCGCCGAGGTCTCAATTAGCCCAAATCCACAAATCCCAATCCCCGGATCAATTCCTAATATCTTCATTTAACATACCTTACTAGCGTAGTCCTGAGGTCCTTTGCCGGAATTACAAATTCGTCACGGACTGTCACTGGCCCAATTGCATGAGCAAACCCTAGTTTCTTCGCCTCCGCTATCCTCTGGTCCGCCCGAAAAGCCGAGCGTATCTCACCGCCAAGTCCCACTTCGCCAAACACTACATAATCATCACTTAGCTTTCTCCCCGCCACTGCCGACGCAATTGCCATACATATCGCAAGATCCGCCGCCGAATCATTTAGCTTCATTCCGCCCACCACATTGATAAAAATATCTTGCTCCGACAATTTCAGCTTCGTTCTTCTCTCTAGCACGGCTATCAATATATTTAGCCGGTTCAAATCAAATCCCGAAGCGGTTCTCTTCGGATAGCCATAATTTGTCTTTGTCGCGAGCGCCTGAATCTCTACCAAAATTGGCCGATTCCCCTCTAGTGTCGCCAAAATAATCGACCCGTCTGTATTAGTTCTTTCCGCCAAAAGTGCCGCCGAAGGATTTTGTACTTCAACTAATCCCGACCCCAACATTTCAAATATCGCCACCTCATTGGTCGAACCAAACCGGTTTTTTACCGCTCGTACCGTCTTGAATCCACCATACCTATCACCCTCAAAATTAAGCACTACATCTACCAAGTGTTCCAAAATCTTTGGCCCCGCTAAGGTCCCCTCCTTCGTTACATGCCCCACAATCACTACCGCAGTATTCATCGCCTTTGCCGCCCGAATAATCAAATTGCCCGAATTTGTTACCTGCGAAACCGTCCCCGGTGCCGAAGATATTTCATCCATCGCTAGCGTTTGTATCGAATCCACCACCACAAAATCAAATTCTCCACCCTCAATTGTTTTTGCTATATCATTCGCCGAAGTCGAAGCTGCAAAACTAAGCTTTTCAGAATCCGCCCCAAGCCTCACTGCGCGAAGCTTCACCTGCCCCGCCGACTCCTCACCGGAAACATACAATACTTCGTGCTTCTTAGCTATTTCTGAGCAAATCTGCATCAAGATGGTAGATTTCCCCATGCCAGGTTGCCCCGCCAAAAGCGAAACCGCTCCCGCCAAAAAACCTCCGCCCAGCACCACGTCCAAATCCTTAAAACCCGTCAAAAGTCTCGCCTTCGCATCAGAAGGCGCAATTGTAGATATCTTTACAAAATCTAGCTTTTTCCCAGAGCTCTGCCCCTTCGCTAACGCGGTTTTTGGAGAGATCGCTTCAACCGGTTGCTCAACCAGCGAATTCCACGCATTACAATTAGCACACTGCCCCACCCACTTCGCATAAGTAGCGCCACACTGCTGACAAACAAACTGACTTTTTATTTTCATGTCACAATTCTATCATATCGCGTAGCGTCTCGCACTATCTTAAGCGCCGAACTTCGAAGCGAGTAAAAGCACAAACATTTAATATCCTGGCGACAATACTGTCATGTTTACAATTTCAAAGCAAATCAAAGCACAGATGCTTAGTACCTTGGCGGCAACTCCGTTATATTCACAATTTTAGGGTTGGAGTCGTTCGAGCCCAAGTCCAAATCAAGTAACGTCGGGTCAAATCGCACAATCTCTGCCGGCACTATAGAATATATCCCAGGCCCCGCCCCATAGGTCCGATTCGCCACTAATTTATCTGCAATAATAGCCCCATTTACAATGAGTTGGTGTGAGTAGTCCGCATCATTTAAATCGCCTCCTTGTTTATTACACGTATTCACAGTCCCTGTCGCAACTAACAACCCATCTATCCTTGTAACATCACATCCAATCTCTATGTCCTTAGCTATAACAATAAACCTCGGAACCTCAGAAAATAAGTCATATCCATCAGTTTCGTCTTCATATTGTACGTTTGTAGTTATTTTTACGTCTTCTAATTCTTTTACGTCATCTTTTCCTATCACCACACTCTTTCTAGGCTTAATACTAACTATTGTCTTAGCTTTGCAGTTTCCGTTTTCATCACAAATATCCACATTCTTATCTTCGCAGTTATCGCCTCCGCAAATATCTGTACTCACCGCTACTATACCTGTACTCCCCTCTTCTGAGTCCAAACATCCACTAGTATTGTCACCGCAATACTTCCCACCTAACGCTTCCGCAAAATCTTTTATTCCTCTGATTGCTCCGTCGATCCCAAAAGTATTTTTCAACTCACCCATGCTTGTCCCACTTCCACCGCCGATTTCTTCTGAATCCCCCTGTTTCTTACCGAGATAACTCGGCAACAAAACATTCTTGCTATCTTCATTCCACTGATGAATTCCCTCATACCCCAAAGCTGCCCCGTTCGCGAAATTGCCACTATCGCCAGCAAAGACCCCTAATTCTCCAAACGACCCAAACCGGCGCGTTTTTTCTTTAATTGTTTTCTTCTTCACCGAAGATACATCCAATTTCCCTCTAGATAGCACATTTCCACCCCACACTTGAATTGTTGGACTTTTCCCAATCTGCCCGCACACCTTCTTATTCTTCAAATCTCCATTGTCCCAAGAGTGAGCAATATTGCCATCCTCATTCCATGTATGACTCATTTGTAAATCATCCCAAGAATTCCACGGAGTCACCCACGACCATGCACAAATTATATCTCCGACCTGGACCCCTTTATTAATTAAGTCTTCCTGCTCTATCGAGACCGACCGCTCATGCTGACCCGGGGATAATGTCTCTAATTGAATTCCTTCTCTATCTTTATCCGCATCATAAGTTACTGTTTCTTTAACACCCTCACACGCATTCAGGTCGATAACACTACTAACTGGAATACCCTTCTTTATTTTGCACCAATCCACCCCACTTTTTGCGTTATCCACCTGAGTAGCATACGGACGATCACCGCCTAATGTCTTATTTTCACGTTCACCTACGTTTACAAAATATTTAACGTCAAAACGGGACTCAAGCTCAATATTCTTCATTCCGTCTCCTTCTACCCAAGTCGAATTCATAAAATTATACGGCACCTTGACACTCAGGTTATTAGAAACCAACTCGGTTCCAATATTGGCTCTAAGATAAATACCGCCAACACTGCTCACATTCTCAAATTCAACAGATCCCGGCACCGACCTATTATCACTCGCATTAACTCGTCCACTTAACTCATACGTATGCCCAGGCCCTTGAAAATTCACCGATTCACCCTGAAGATGACAAATCCAGTCCTCGCCGAGCTCACTTCTTTTAAAATCAGGATTATAGCATCGACCCCCTAAAAGATATCCTTCACTCATCAGATCCTTATCATATAGGACTTTATTATTTTCATCCTTATTTTCATCTATCTCGCGCATCGTAACCTTCGCCGTATTACTCCAATTAAAATTATTAAGCACTCGATTAGCCAAAGTCACATCTCTTTTCTCCAAATCAGGAGTAAGTAAATTACCATCTATCGCAACTCGTTTCAAACTAAGGTTGTATGCCTTTTGAACATTCGTTGTTACCGTCGATCCAACCTCAAACCTACCTGGCTGAACATAGATAGAATTAGTACCACTTTTATTGATTATCCCAGACATTCCAAGTTTACTTCCTTCTTGTCGTTGGACATCTAGGCTAATTGCAGTATTCAATTTTCCTTTTACCGCCGCACATACACTAGTGCTCCGAATAGTTCCCTTATCATTCAAATCTTTTCCTATACCATAGTCCATCTTACTGCAATAGATTTCACCCGGGTACAACTTAACAGTCTTATTGTATGTCATATTGCCGGGCTCAATAGTCTTCTCATCTGTTCCCTCAATAAGACTAGAGTCAACAACATGCTGGCGGTTTATACCATTTTTAATCCAATAATAATAACTCTGATTAAATTGAAAACTATTTTTCTTCTTAATCTCATGTGTAAAAGTAACGTCGCACCCATTTTCGCAACCGTCTAAAATCAGTGGGCCCGCAAATGCTGTTGATTGGGTTACCTCGCCCGTACTCATCGTCTTGCCGCCGCCCGACACAGTCGATTTTGCCGACATCAAATTTCCGTAAACCTTGACCACGGAGTCCTCAGACCTACAGGCAGCCTTTTCTTCAGCCGTACCGTATGTTCGCCCTGTACCAAAACACCTCTGTATAGTCACGCTAGCCTCATTAAACTCAATAAATCCACCATCTCGCTTCTCTATTGTCGCCCATGGAGTGTTTTCCAGTTTTGAAAAATCCACAAACACCCTTGTCCCACCAAATCTAATCCCATTGCCATTCCCATCAAGCTTAAACGGATCAGGATTCGCCTGTCTTCTTAGAATGTAATTAGGTTTGTATGTCTGAACAATTTGCTCACCACGCTTTAGCTCACATCTCTCATCAATCATATCCGATACAGTATTACTAAAGCTAAATGGCTCATATGTTTTACCGCCCCGTTTCACATATATCTTGATACATTGCGCAGAACCAGTTAAAGATTGATTATCGCTTGCAGGAGCACCATTAGGCCCCATTACCGCTCCACGCAAAAAAACCTCCATCTGACCATTTTCATCAACAACCCCAGTTGACACCTTAGCGGATAAATAGTCGCGACTATCCTTCCTCATATTACCCAACCAAATCGCTCCGTAATCAGTTTTTTTATCTACATTCCTTTGAGTACAGGCAACGTATAACGAAGGATTATACACCTTTGTCTTATCTGAAGCATTATTTGTAATATCTCCACATACTGTTTTCGACTCCCCGACCCCTGCCAGTGCCATCACTCTCTCGCCTCCCGACAGGGTAACCGTCAAACAAACTGCAGCAACAACCCCCACACATCCCCCAAGTACCCCCTTTCGCATCCTCCTCCACTTTGCTTCCATAATTACAATGTTAGCATAAACACCATAATCGTTCAATCCCTAAATTTTTCCCTAAATTTTTCCCTCATCCAACCATCCGCCGGCCCCGCTGTCATTAATAGCACAATATAGCCCTCTTCTATTAGTTTCCTTAGCTCCTTCTCTAGGTCATCATTTAGTTCCGCCGCCTCCGCCACTTCACGGTTTTCCAGTGTGGCAATAAAGTCTTCTGGCGTCAGTACCCTCAAACTCTCATCTTCCCGCGTCAAATATGTTGGTAACCAAAAAACCTTATCTGCACCAACAAAAGCGTCCCTATATCCATCCTTCACTTTATGCTGTCTAGTGTTTTGATGTGGCTGGTACACTACCACAACCCCGCGTTTTCCTAATCGTTTTCTTTCATCCTGAGCCACATTCAAGGTCGCAGCAATTTCCTCGGGATGATGAGCGTAATCCGAATAGACATTCAAGCCAATCCTTTCAAACCTTCTCCCCACTCCAGGAAATTCATCCAATATTTGCACTATTTTTCTTCTCGCCTGCCTCAATCCGCTATCATCACCTCTACTCTCATCCTCATCCCTATTCACCATACCTTGCTCCACCATCATCTCCAGCACCGCTTCAGCCGCCAACGCCGCGTCAATTCGTCGTGCTTCCCCCGCTAAGCCAAAATCACTAGGCAAAAATCCACCAGTAGTCCCTCCGGCTAAGCAATCAGTAGATAAAGAGCCCTCAGCGACCTCGTTAGCTAAACCTTCCTTATGCTCGATCACTTTTCTACTTTGAGTCCTAAACTGCATAAACGCCGCATCGTAATCTTCCTGTGTAGGATAAATATCTGGGTGATCATAGCTTACCGCCGGAATTACCGCGAGCCACGGATGATATCTCAAGAAATTTCTATCATATTCATCTGCCTCATATACAAAATATTTATCCTTTTCCTGGTAGGCTCCACTCGATGCAAAACCGAGCGTGGTCCCCACTATATATGATACCGGTATCCCAAGCTTCAATGCCCCCCACACAATCATCGCCGTCGTAGTAGTTTTTCCATGCGTCCCCGCCACCGCCACCATTTTAAGTCTGAGTTTTTCCACCAAAAACTCCGTAAAATCATCTCTCTTGGTACACTTCACACCCTTCGCTCTCGCCATCACGAGCTCAGCGTGGTCCTCTTTCAGAGCAGAAGTATACACAAACCAATCCACTCCTTCCGCTAGCTTCTCCTTTAAAAATTCCCCGTCCTGCGGACCTATCTTCATCTCAATCCCAGCCTCTACCAACTCATCATAAATTGCACCCTTCGCCAAATCAGTCCCACATACATTAAAGCCAGCTCGCCTCGCCATTAGTGCCAAAGGCCCCAGCCCCGTGCCAGTTATTCCAGATATATATATATTCATGATATAATTTATTATACAATGATTATTCACTCCGAACAAGAAATGCTCGATTTTGGTAAACAATTTGCTAAAACCCTATCTAGCCAGACAACAACCACCCAAGAATCTCCCCATCAGTCATACGCGGAGATAAAAGAGGGCGGCCAGCAAGCCCAACCTGCAGCAATCGTTATAGAACTTATTGGTGACGTCGGCACCGGTAAAACCACTTTCACGCGTGGTCTCGCCCTAGGATTAGGTATTAAAGAGCCCGTCACCAGCCCTAGCTTCACTATATCCAAACAATACGCCTTGCCAAACAGCGGTCGTCTAATTCATTATGATTTCTACCGCCTTCCAGACCCGGGCCTGATGTCGGAAGATCTAGCCGAAAACCTCCAGAACCCTAACAACATCATCGTCATCGAATGGGGCGGATCTACCGCTAACCTTCTCCCAAAAAATCATCACACAATCAAAATAATTTACACCGAAGACGGTAGGGAGGTTATCTTATGAAAATGTTTTTAGACACTTCCACACCTACTACCATACTTAAGCTAGACGACACAGAATATCAGCACGAATTTGGCAATTCACTTGCCGAAAAACTCCTTAGTTTCATCAACGAAAAACTGTCCACCAAACATAAAACATGGCAGGATATCGACGAAATCACCTTTATGTCCGGCCCCGGTTCCTTTACTGGTCTTCGCATCGGTGCCTCCATCGTCAACACTCTCGCTCACGAACTCAATATACCTCTAAAAGATCATCACGGAAAACTCCGCCCCATCATCATTCCAGACTACGGCCGACCAGCTAATATTTCCAAACCTCGCAAATAATCAATCACAACCTCCAATCTTGAACTTTGCAAACAATCAACCACCGCATCTAATTTCGAACCTCACAAAAAATCAGCCATGTCATTCGATTTCCGAACCCCCACAAAAGCTACCTAGCTCGTTTAATCAATAACCTCGCAGAAAGCGCTACGAACACCGCAAGAACTACTACTACTGCGCCCTCTATCGTCACCAATATCATATAGCCTCTAGTCGTATCCGGTTTCACTACCGCACTCTCACCCAGTGGCGCCACATACGACGGGTCATTCGGATCATAAGCAATTTGCACTCCGTCTTTTTCGCCGTCCGCCAATTGCGCATCAACCACGCCCAAATTCATCCCAGCAAATCTTACCTTGAACACCGAATTCTTTTCATCTCTATCCGCATGATAAATCCTCACCACCGAACCCTCGTTACTGTTCACATTCAGTCCCGAATATGCATAATCGACATCTTCTATTGCAGTATAAATTTCTCCATTTTCCCGAACCACAAAACTCCCCGTCGTAGCATCATGAATGCCGCCCATGTCAAGCACAAGCTTATCCCCAATAAACACAAACGTATCATCATCGGCAGTTATTGAAAAAGACTCATTTCCACTAAGCAATGCGGTAAACGGTACCATAAATCTCATCGTGAATAAATGGTTATGCCCGTCATTATTCACGATTTCTGTTTTATCATACTCGGCATCATCTAACGGATAAAACTCCTTCTGATAAAAACTAAATGTCGCATCCTCCGCGTCATAATCCAGCTTAATAATACCCGTATATTCCTTACTCTTTCCTTCAACCTCCGAGTACCATCTCGACAAATCAGTCAAACCCCGATTCGGAATCAAATTACCTCCAACCGCAATTGGCAAATAATCATTACCCAAATCATAATCAACTATCCCCTGTTCTAATTGCTGGTTATAGTAACCGCATTTTCTCCAGCCAAACTGTCGTTCTTCCAGCATCCTACTCTTCGTTTTGTCGTAGATATCTACACACCCATCCGCCACCTGGTCAAAATACGACACCTGTAAAGACACGTCCTTCGCATCCTTTAGTCCAGCACTCGCAAGCAACGCCTCTGGCTCCCTTGATATCGCCACCTCTCTAACCTCAGCTACAGTTCTAGACAACGCGAAAACCATCACTATTGTCGCTAAGACAAAAACCGCTAACGAAATTGCACTTAACGTTCGCGCTTTTTTCTGAACTTTTTTCATTCTAACATAAGTATATTATTGTTCTTTACAAAAATCAAGGCACATTAATTCGTTTTATCATCCAACTCCAACGGAATTCCTAGCCTTTCATCCGACAAGGCCCCTTCACCGAATTGATCATCGTACGCATCAATCGACTGTATCTCTAAATCTAAGTTCTTTAGCAACTCGTCCAAGACCTCTCCGGTTATTTTACCGCTCCGCGAAAAAGTATATTCTTCTTCAACCCTCTCCTCTTCAGCTTCTTCCTCATCTGGCAAAAATCCCGGCCTAGATCTATCCAAATAAATATCGCCTGAATTATGATAAAGCATCAAGGAAACCCCCGTGGTAATCACAGCAATCAAAGTAGCGAACACCCCCAGAAGTACCAGATTCCTTCCGCCGGGCTCCATTTTTTTGTTTTCATCATTTTTTTCTATCACCATCTACATCTTCCCCTTTAGTTCCGTTATTGATTTTACATACTGAGTCAACAAGTTCCGCATCTTCAGCACATCCTGCTCCATCGTTAGTCTCTTCTTGCGCACAATTGAAAGCTCATTATAAAATTTATCCGGCTCAGTTTTGCAATCAATAGTCACCAAATTCTCCAAGCTTTGCTGATAATTAATATAATCTGCATTAAACACTGCTCTAGTTTCCGCAAAACTATTCTGTAAATCAATCAGCCCATTTGACGATAAATTATTCTCCACCAACCGCACATTCAAAGGTACAATGTATTTATTTAATATAGTTTCATATTTACTACCCAAAAAGACGCGCGTCTTTGCATCGTTTTTTTGTACTATTTTCAGCTTCTCTCGCACCTCATCACAATGCTCCTTCAAATTTTGACTCTGAGCCTCAGAAATTCCTTTCGCAACTCCCGAAAACACACTAGTCATCAAGACCATCGCTATAACAAATAGACTAATCGCATTTCGTCTCATTATTCTATTATACCAAACCGCTAATCTCTCTTCAACATCACTGTAAACGCCTCGCTCGGAATATCAATCTTACCAAACCTCTTCATCCGCGCCTTACCACGTTTCTGCTTTTCGAGCAGCTTCGCCTTTCTATCTCTATCGCCGGTGTGAATTTTTACCGTTACGTCCTTACGATATGCACCAATCGTCTCTCGCGCAATAATTCTTGCTCCAATCGCCGCTTGCAGCGCCACTTCCCAGTTCTGTCGCGGTATCACTTCCTTCAGCTTTTTTATCACTTCGCGCCCAATCCCTTCCGCCTCGCTCCTATGCGCCATCACCGACAAAGCATCCATCCTATGTCCACCCACCAAGAAATCCACCCGCACCAAATCTTCCGCCCGATATCCATCCAACTCATAATTAAAGGATGCATAGCCCGATGTCGCCGATTTTAGCTGATCATAAAAATCCGTCAGCAGATTCGCCATCGGCGCTTCAAAATCAATCACCGCTCTGTCCTCAATATATGATACATTCGTCTGGTGCCCACGTTTTTCATTGATGAGGTTCAACACATTTCCAATCATCGACTTCGGCAAAATAATCTCGCCCTTCACCCATGGCTCACGAATCTCGCGAATCTCGCTCGCATCTGGCAAATCCGATGCGGATTTAATCTCGCAAATCTCACCATTATTCATTACTACTTCGTAATTTGTCGAAGGATTTGTCACGATTAAATCCAACCCAAACTCTCTTTCTAGTCGTTCGCGAATAATATCCATGTGTAGTAGCCCCAAGAACCCAATCCGAAGACCAAACCCCAGAACCGGCGAATTCTCCGGCTCATATCTTAGCGCCGAATCCGACAGTGACAATTTCTCAATCGCCTCTTTCAATTCCTTATACTGATCATTACTGACCGGAAAAAACCCCGCATAGACAAAAGGTAGTACATCCTTATACCCCGGCAGCGGTTCCAGCACCTTACCTTCCGCATCCACCACTTCGTGTTTTACACCATTCAGTTTGTCGCCACCCCCAAGTTTATCATTACTAAACACCGACACATCGTTCCTTTTTTCTCGTACAGTAAGTCCCTTCGCGAGCGTCACCGTATCGCCTACCTTTGCTTCGCGCGTAGTTTTCAGATTTGTCACAATATAGCCAATTTCACCCGCCTCTAAAGCATCTCGCGGCGACATCTTCGGCGTTAGCACCCCCACTTCAAGTGCCAAACCTTTTGTTCCCGCCGCCATCATTAGTATTTCTGCGTTCTTTTTGATCTCACCATCAAAAATTCGTACATAAAGCACCACTCCCCGATAATCGTCAAAATACGAATCAAAAATCAACGCTCTCGTCATAATTATGTATTATATCATACTTAGCAAAGCATCATCCTGCCCCATGAGAGGATGTCAAGGGGACCGTATGTGTCCATACTGGAATCAACATCACATAGCTTTCGGCTTTAGTCCTCTATCCACCACTGCATCCAAAATCCTGTCCACACCATATCCCGTCTTACCAGATGCTTCGATGATTTCTTCGCGTGAACACCCTAGTAAGTTTATTATCTGCGCCGCCACTTTCTCTACATCAGCCGCCGGCAAATCCACCTTATTAATTACTGGAATTATCTTCAAATCTTGTTCAATCGCAAGATATACATTAGCTAAGGTTTGCGCCTGTATCCCCTGCGTCGCATCGACTACCAGTACAGCCGTCTCTACAGCTTGTAGCGATCGCGACACCTCATACGAAAAATCCACGTGCCCCGGCGTATCGATCAAGTTCAGCGTATATCCCTTCCACTTCATCGTTACCGGCGCCAATTTAATCGTAATTCCCTTCTCACGTTCGAGTTCCATCGAATCAAGTAATTGTGACTTCATTTCGCGCTTCTCCACTGTTCCAGTTAGCTCCATCATCCTGTCCGCAATCGTCGACTTGCCATGATCGATATGCGCAATTATACAGAAGTTCCGTATCTTTTCCATACCCCTTATTATATCGAAAATGTCAATTCTTTTCTACCATAAGTGCTTCAAGTATACAAAAAAGATAAAGCCTTGCCAATTCTCCTCGCCTAGTCAAACGGTCTTTTTGAAATAATATGCCTTTTCGGAATCAGAGAGACTTTGATGTAATGTTTTTGCTGCCTCTTTGTGTCTAATTTAATATAAGATGGCGTTATTGAATGATTCGTCGAACGGGTGGTCGCAACCTCTGTTCTTGGGACCATAAGCTTAGCCGAACGGCCTTAAGTGTGTCCCAAGAATAGAGGTGCAACCAGGACCCGCACGAATTATTCAACAACGCCATACGAGATACGAAGCCATGTTAATCCTCAAATAGACCGTGGACACTCAATAAGGTAAAATAGTTAGTGATA
>CAMYWN010000005.1 GCA_947302765.1 uncultured Candidatus Saccharibacteria bacterium | reverse complement strand
CACAACCTTAAATGAAACTAAATTCGAAATCCTTTTTGGGCGAATTTGTCGCATTGCTCCGAATTATGATAATATATATATTAATATGTTAGAGATTCGTGGGGTTTCGAAGTCGTATAGTTTTGGCGATTCAAAGAAAATTGTGCTGCATAGTATCAAGACAAATTTTCGTACATCAGAATTCGTGGCTATTTTGGGGCCATCTGGTTCGGGCAAGACTACACTTCTGAACATCATTGGTGGTCTGGATGATTATTCTGGTGGAGATTTGAAAATCAATGAAACATCTACAAAGAATTATAAGGATAAGGATTGGGACGCTTACCGAAATCATCGGATTGGTTTTGTCTTTCAAAGCTATAATTTAATTCCACATCAGACGGTATTAAATAACGTCAAGTTGGCTTTAACGTTGTCCGGAATATCAAGCAGGGAAGCGGTTCGGCGTGCCAAAAAGGCCTTGAAGGAAGTTGGTCTAGAGGAACACATTGAAAAATTACCATCACAATTATCTGGTGGGCAAATGCAAAGGGTCGCAATCGCTCGTGCGCTTGTAAATGATCCAGATATTCTACTAGCCGATGAGCCTACTGGCGCTTTAGACTCTGAGACTTCGATCCAGATCATGGACCTACTAAAACAAGTAGCTAATAACAAGTTGGTAATTATGGTTACTCATAACCCTGAGCTGGCTGATAAATACGCCACTAGAATCATTACATTGAAGGACGGCACCATCACTTCCGATTCTCATCCCTACGACGGCAAAGTAAAAACTGATTTGGATTTAATCGAAGCCGAGAAAAAAAGCAAAAAGACTAAGATGTCATTCCTAACAGCTTTTTCGCTTTCTTTAAAGAATCTTTTGACAAAAAAAGCGCGCACTTTACTGATAGCTATTGCCGGTTCGATAGGTATCATCGGTATCGCATTGATTAGCGCCGTATCGACTGGATTCCAGAATTATATCGATAAGATTGAGCAAGATACGCTTGGTTCTTATCCCCTCGCTTTGCAAAAAGAGACAGCGGATATTTCTGGGATCCTACTGAGTCTGAGCGGAGAATCGAGTGGTGGTGCCGATGATGGCAAATTACACGAAAACCAGATTCTAACAACAACGCTTGGGACGGTGTCGAATAACGATTTGCCGAGTTTCGAAGAGTATTTAGAATTGCACGGCCAGGGGATTCGTGACGATATTCGGCTGATGGAAAGAGAGTATAACGTTGATCCAGTAATATATACTGAGGATGCAACGGGTGCGATTGCAAAAATGAACCCGAGCAATATGTTTACTTCACTAATTGGCGAGACGTCGCTACTTCGGAATTATTCGACGATGACGTCGGTGTTTAGACAGTTTGAACCGGAGAATCTGGAACATGATACGGAACTACTCGCGGGGCGCTATCCTCAGGAGTATAACGAGATGATGGTAGTGCTAAGTAATAAAGGGCAGATATCGGAGCTTTTGACTTATTCGCTAGGCTTTCATAACTCACAAGAGCTGAACGAAATTGTATCTAAGATTATGAGTGGCGAAAAAGTCTCAATAAACAATAAGCCGCTCGAGCTAACTTATGACGACTTAATGAATGTAGACTTAAGACTGCTACCGGCTACCCAAACTTATCGATATAACGCAAAGTATGATGTTTATGAGGATATGTCAGGCGACAAAGATTATATGAGGGAGCTCTACGACACCGCTGAAAAGCTCAAGATTGTCGGCGTTGCTGTTATGAATTCCGAGATGCTCTCAGCCGGGAGTGGCGTAGCATATTTACCATCATTAATCACCCATATTATTGATAGCGCTGGCCAAACCGAGATTGTAAAAAAGCAGTTAGCGGAGCCCGAAGTCGATATCTTTTCGGGTAAGAAATTTGGTGAAGAAGAAAATGCTTTTAATTTTGAGTTCTCGGATTTAGTTTCTGTAGATGAGGCTGCACTAAAACGAGCATTTGGTGTCAATATCGACCAAAACGCTATTTCATCTAAAACGAGCGAATACGTGAATTCGATTTCAAACGACATCACGGCGGATATTTCGCCTGTAAGAGAAAAGTTGACCGAGAGATTTAATCAGCTAAAGGACGAGTTACGAGCTTCGCTTGCAGGTCTTGATGGAAACGGTACCTTTATGGCTCGCGAAATTGATAGCAAAGTCGAAGAGTTTCTGGCTGATAAAAATTTTACCGATTTAGAGTCGCAGTACTTTATTCCGGCCGACACTTTTGCTTCAACCTACAGCGGTTTACTCAAGGGTTTTCTCTCCGCATATTTGGAAGGTTTTAAGGCAGCGATGGAATCGCAAAGTATTCCTTTTGACACCGAGACAATGCCTATCCCGATTGTTGAGTTGATCTATGACGGAGTGAGCGAACAATACCTCAAAGCAGAGCCAGTTAGGCAAGCGATTGATTCTTTCGCAGTCGCGATTACCGAAGTCACGATGAAAAAAGAAATTCTAACTAAAGTCGGAGGGTTGACGGCTTATCTTACTTCGAGTTTCGCTAATGCTTTTCACGTCGACCAGAATGCAATCTTAGGTGCGTTTCGTCTGAACTTTTCTGAAGAAGAGCTATCGCGCGTAGTCAGTGCTATGTTTAGTAAAAAACGGACGACTTTAGCTACTAATCTTTCCACACTAGGCTACCAGAATTTGGAGGATCCAACCCAGTTGTCATTTTATTTTACGAGTTTTGATGGGAAAACGCGATTTATCGAATTTCTCGATAACTACAACGAGGCGATGCGTTTAGCAGGGAAGGACGACAAGGTAATTGAATACACCGATACGACTGGCGTATTGATGTCTTCGGTCAAAACAATCGTAGACGCAGTGTCCTATGTACTGATTGCTTTCGTATCGATTTCGCTAGTCGTTTCATCAATTATGATTGGCGTTATTACGTATATCTCAGTGTATGAGCGGACGAAGGAAATCGGCATTTTGCGGGCAATCGGAGCATCGAAGCATAATATTTCTTCAATCTTTAATGCGGAAACGTTTATTATCGGGTTGTTATCGGGGTTGTTTGGTGTAGGGGTTTCATATTTACTTATCCCACCGATAAATCTAGTGTTGCATCACTTTACGGGTGACATTCCGCTATCGGCGGCGCTTGATCCAAAAATGGCACTGTTTCTAATCGGACTGTCGATTGTTTTGACTTTGATTGGTGGTTTGATTCCGGCAAGGGCAGCGTCGAAGAAAGATCCGGTGGAAGCGTTGCGAAGCGAATAAACTTGTGATATAATCATGTTTGCACCGAATATATTCTCCGGTGGCGAGCGTTGGGGATTCGCCAAGTGGTAAGGCAGTGGGTTCTGGTCCCACCATTCGGGGGTTCGAATCCCTCATCCCCAGCCATGAGAATCTTCGAAGGAGAAACTAGGAAAGCGAAGCTTTCCAAGGGATACGAAGAATATGAAAAATCTAGAGCTTGCTCTAGTATTTTTTATATTCTGAGTAGGCCGTAGGGACGTAGTCCCTAGTTTCTTCGTGGCATGATTATCTGGCTCGCAGGGGATATAGGGATTATCTATCCCTCATCCCCAGCCAAAGTTTTTTAAGGGGATCAAAGACAGTCTAGGGTTTCTTCAGCTGATTGCGGATGGACCGAATTACGGTTTCTTCTTTGAAAACGACAGAGATTTCGTCCCGACAACATTTACATTAAAGGACGGCTCTGAACTCCCGTGTATGCTCAAAACTACTAGTCCAATATCGATAGTGTTTTAGGAACGAGACCCCAACTCCGGAATTAAGGAAGGAGGGGAAGACGGACCATTGTTTTTCCTCTCTGGGTGGTCCAATTTAGGCCTCTTTGCGGGTTATTACGACCCCATTAAGTACAAAGGGAAAATTGTGACCGCGTCAGAAAGGCACGATAAGATAACTATCGATAATGTATCGGCCGCCTAAAAAACAACTCACCATTGCCCGCATCTTACGATGGGGCAAATATATGCTATAATAGTAGTATGAGCAAAAACGAAGAAACTCTAAGTTTTGTAGACTCTAACCTCAGACTTGAGGGGATGAAGCTTTCTATGCGCGAAAAAAAGACTATCATGAGCTGTTTGTCCGGTAAAACTCGCTTTGATGATGCTATTTCTAAAGCCTTTGCTAAATACAGGAAGACTACCGCTTAATGGCGTCTTCTCCACTATCATACGAATACGAACGAGATGATTATTACTGCTACCCAGATAGCCCTGTTCTATAAAACGAACTTGGCATCAAGGATGAGAAGGAACTCATTGAGGCCGAGTAAGAAATTACTTCTCTAAAAAACTATCTATAACCACATCCCTCATCCTCATAACAAAATGCCCCCAAGTGAAATTTGGGGGCATGAGAAGTGTTGGTTGAGATAATGCCTACATCAAGACTCTTTAAGCCCATCTGATCCCCGACTCATAAAGAGGCTTGGATGGGTCCTCCATTCCTGGGCCTTCTTGTCTTGATGACAATTTTGCCTCTGCATATGGGTCTTCACCATTTGAACCCCATGGACCTGCTACAGGCCAATAGAGAGGCTTGTGGGGAACATCTGTACCAGAAGGCGACTGGCGCATCTCTCTTACTCTCGTATTAGGATCGCATGTATTGACCCTTCCTGTACTTCGTCTTGCGTAAAATGGGCTCATTTTTATCCTCCTTTTTCGCCGTGGTCTAGCTCATCATTCTCTCATCTAGTGATGCTAGCCATAAATAAAAAACTACAGTTCCATGCGTTTGACTACTTCTCAAAAAATGCCAATGTTCTTTTGGCACCAGATGAGACTATCAAGTAGTATTATTTCCAGCGTCAGCCAACTTAGTTGCACCAATTTATGATTGCACAATTGTTTACATGGATGACTTTACGGAAAAAGGATACATATTTAATAGTATCGTGCCAAACGGGATTATACCAGTATATCACAGACTGGCCCGGTTGTCAAGACCTTGACGTTAGCGGTGCCGTTAGCGGGTTTAGGTGCCGAGCCAAAGTAGTCCCTTTTCCGTCACACCTCCATTATACTAATTAGAACTTCGTTTATGCTTTTGATACTCCCTGTGTTGTGCTATAATTGTCGCAATTTGATTTGTAACTCGTCAACTCATGGACCTTAAAATTTATAAAGGAGGAAAATATGGAATCCAGAGATGTAAATGTAACAAACTCACCAGAACGAGGAATTTATGACGCTCGCGAACTCGGAATCCCCAAGATGTTGCTCCTGGGACTGCAGCACATGTTTTCATTTTTCGGAGCAACGGTATTGGTGCCCCTCATCGTGGGGCTACCCATCCAGACAACCATACTTTCGGTTGGCTTGGGTACATGGCTATTCCATTTGGTCACCGGGATGAGCGTGCCAGCCTTTCTTGGTTCGTCCTTTGCTTTCCTTGGGGGATATGCGCTAATTAATGCAAGTCCCACCTTCGCGGCAATGGAATTGAATGAAAGGCTAGCCTACGCCAATGGTGGAGCGTTGGTCGGAGTAGTAATTTGCTATCTAACCTTGGCTTTTGCTATCAAGATGCTGGGGACAAAGAAAGTGCTACGGTTCCTACCGCCAGTGGTGACTGGACCTATTATTATGTGCATAGGCCTCACATTGCTACCGTCGGCGATCGATAATGCGGCTACAAATTGGCCACTCGCACTACTCGCAATCTTTATAATTGTTGGATTTAGTATATGGGGGCGAGGCATCTTCAAAATCGTGCCGATTCTGATGGGGGTGGCTATTCCGTACGGAATTGTCGTAGTCGCTAGCCGTCTCGGAGCTAGCGGAAGCTGGGCGCTTGACTTTAATAAAATAGCAAGCGCACATTGGTTTGGTCTTCCGCCATTTATCTTCCCGAAATTCAATCTCGAGGCAATTCTAATTATGTCACCTATCTGTATCGCAACTGTGGTAGAGCACGTTGGTGACATAGTTGCAATAAGCGCCACTACGGGACAAAATTACATAAAAGATCCGGGGCTACATCGGACTCTGATTGGCGATTTTCTTGCTTCTTTGTTGGCTCTATTTATCGGTGGACCATCCAATACTACTTATGGAGAGAATACGGGAGTGCTTGAGATGACAAAGGTCTACGACCCAATAGTCATCCGAATTGCAGCAACGTATGCCATCTTTTTGGCATTTATCCCTAAAATCAGTGCCATCATCGCAGCGGTACCCGCCGCAGTCATCGGCGGCGTATCGTTTATTCTATACGGAATGATTTCAGCAATTGGGGTCAGGAATCTCGTAGAAAACCTCACCGACCTCAAAAAACAGAGGAACCTAATTATTGTCGCCATCATCTTGGCATGTGGTCTCGGCATGAGAAATGGAGTAACTTTCTCTGTCGGCGATATCAGTATTACTTTCACTGGCATTGCGTTGGCTGCAATAGTCGGCATCGTAACAAATGCTGTTCTACCTGGAGCCGACTATGAATTTGGCGAAAATCCGACCGCAGATGATGATAACGGAATTGCAATTCGATAATTCCATCGACTCCTTTGGACTTAGGCTGCGCTTCTAGCGCGGCCTTTTTCGTGATGCATTATGATATAATACAAACATGAGTAAGAAAAAGAAATCTTTTACTAAGAGTGAGCTAAAAACTCTTTCGGCGGAAGAAATAATCGAAAAGATTAAATATGATGACTATTCGCTACTCGCTACGCTTGGGGCAGAGAATTTGCGTAAAGAAATGGTACCAGTGGGAAAAGCTTGCAATGCAGCCGTTAATTATTTCTTTTTAACGACTGGACCAAAACACAATAAAGAAAAACATAACCAAGCCGCACAGAAGAAATTAGTAAAGACACTGTCTAGGCTTGCTCCTGGCTCGTATAGCAATATTCCTAAGGATTCTACGCACGGGCTCGTGGTAGGCTTTAATCATCCATCACTGGGAGAAATCGGTCGTATTATGTCTATGAAGGTTGACCTAATGCCGGAAAAGCTTACGATATTTCCGGTAAACTTGCCTTGGTATGAAGCTCTGGCTCCAAACTATGATAGAATTGCGAGACTTGGGTTTATTATTACTCCAACCATTACACCGGCAACTTGGAAAAAAATGGATCTAAAGGAAGGAAGTCTTCTTGAGCAAGAAGGCAAGCGCATTAAAAGAGAGTTCCGAGATTTGTATACAAAATCGTCCCACGATATTGTTAAGAACGGTGGTGTCGTCTTTGTGGCGCCCTCCGCTACAAGACAGGCAACTGTATTCAAAACCGAGGAGGAATATAACAAAGAGAGTGATATCATCCCTACCATGTCGATGCTCGCTGTAAAACTATTCTCGGACCCAGAGATGAATTGTGATTTCTTACCACTTGCCATTGAACCACCAAAGGACTATAAGCGTGGGTTAAACTTTTATAAAAGATACCGTCTGAGGGGTGGGGACGTGATGACTGCAAAGTATATCCGAAAAAAATATTTTAAATCCGAAAACCCAGAACGACTCGTGGGCTTTGATTATGATTTTCTAGAGAGAATTGCGGACAAGTTGCCAAAAAAATACTGGTACTAAAACCAAATTAGTCTCATCTTCCTTAAAGTATTAGAACTTTCCGTTTATTCCAAACTTCTTATGTTATAATCATAAGCATGAACGATGAAGAAGAATTGTATTATTATCATCCTCTTGAAAATATCGAAGACGTAGACATCTTCTATGACGCAGTAGAACGCAAAAAACTCACAAAAGCGATTTCAGAAGAACGTCCCTACACTTACTGGACGATAGAATTATACGACCAGACCAACGGGATTCGTGGCGGTGGTGGGCTAGGAGTGCTCGCGGCCGACACTAGACGTATTGCCGAACAAATGGAGGTTCCTTTCACACTTTTAACTATCTTCTATCCGTCAGAATACACTCAATTTATGAAAGATGGCGAAATAGTGGACGAAAAGCATAAAGTTGACTATCACGATTTCGGCTTTCGTTTGATTGATACCGTGAACATCCGTTGCAATGATTGCCTTTGCCCGCTTGAAGTAATCGAAAAGAAGTTTAAACACACAAGGATACTGGCAGTTACAGAACCAAACATCGGTGAGTTATACGCCGATATGAGCGGTTCAGATCATCGTCTATATCAAGAAGTCGCGCTCGGCTTTGGGGGATATGCCGCGTTAAAGTTGGCCGGACTAAAGCCTGCTATCATACAGCTAAACGAAGTGGCTACTTTCTTTGCCGCCCTGGCCAGGCTCGATGAACTTGTCTCAAACGGCATGGATTTTTATGAAGCTGTAGTCTATACGAGAAAGCACACTTTATATACCAATCACACTTTAGTACAAGCTGCTGAAGCAGAATTTAGCATAGAACAGTTCGAAAGATACGTCATGCCTAATCTTAAATCCTTAGCCGTCAAAAAGTGGCTAAGAAACAGCTTTGAACATGGCAAAATAAAACTATCTACGGTTACAATCGAGATTGCTGAGCTTCGTAGTGGCGTATCTAAGTTCCATGCCAGGGTCGCTAATTACCATGATTTAGCCGGCAATAAAGTCAAGTTCAAAGCTATCACTAATGGCATAGATTTGTCTACCTGGACATTGCCGTCTATATTGGAGTTTTACCAAAACTCGGGCGAGTTTAGCCCAGACTTGGTACTAAGTGAAGACTTTAGGCAAAAATTAGAGTTTCTGACTTCTGATGACATTAGAGACTTTAAGATTGAGGGGCGCGAGGTGTTAAATGGCATCCTAAAAGATTATCCCGATCAATATGGGAATATTTTACAGTTTCAGCCCGATGATTTTATTTTCGACTTTAAACGTCGCTTCGTGGATTATAAACGACCAGATCTACCATTTCGTGACGTCGAGAGACTAAAGGCGATTCTGAAGAAACGCGATGCACACTATATTCTGACTGGCCGAGTACATCTAGGCGACACAAGGATGTATGGGCTTCTTAAATATTTACTAAAAACTATCGATAACGATGCGTTCCTGAAGTCGCATGTTCATTATCTACCAAATTACGACGAAAAGCTAGCGTACGGACTTTCTTGTGGAAGCAATGTTGCAATCAATTTGCCTATTGTTGGACTTGAAGCCTGCGGAACTTCGTGGATGAAGGATGTTGCAAACCTCAATTTATTGATATCCACCCATGATGGGGGGGTAGCGGATGGCTCGATTAACGCTTATCTGAATGTGTCCGGTAGCGATGAAGCCGCCGAGGTAGAGGCGCTCTATCAGAGAATAGAGGAGGCTATCAGTATTTGGGATAATGACTTTGACCTCGAAGATTCGGTTCGCAGACAGCTTACAACGTTTCTGCCCGTTATATCTGGTACCAGAATGCTTAGTGACTATATTGACTATTTATTCTCGAAGTAGTATACTATTGACAAGTCTGGTATCAGACTTTTTTGATACATAAAAGGAGTAAGATGGCGAAAATAACAAGAATCAAGGCAAGTGATACTTCTTCCAAAAAAGAAGATTCCGATGAGCCGGAGATTACCCGAAAAAAGGTAGTCGTAAGTGATAAAAAAACCGCAAAAGCCAAACGTTTAGCCGCAAAAAGAGCCGAGAAAGAGCTCAACAAATCTACCAACCATAAGCAGGGCAAGAAAGTCTTCATTCTATTCCGCCCGTTCGTGGCTTTTTTCACCTACCTACGTGATTCGTGGCGCGAAATTAGACAAGTGCGCTGGCCAAATCGTAAGGCGACCTGGAAGATGGTACTTGCTGTATTAATTTACACAATACTATTTGTCGCTTTGATATCTTTACTCGATATATTCTTAACATGGCTATTTAATTTAATTTTAGGAAAGGGTTAATATATGGCAGTTAACAGATATGATAGTACTAGAGCGTGGTATGCAATCTCTACCTACTCTGGTTACGAAGATAAGGTGGCCGATTCGATCAATCAGCGTACCAGTACGGTTGAAATGGCTGATAAGATTTTTGAGGCGATTGTACCAAAAGAGAAACAAATTGAGATCAAAAACGGTAAGCGCAAGATTGTTGACCGCAAAATATTGCAAGGATACGTACTTGTCGACATGAAATTATCCGATGAGACGTGGTATATCATCCGAAATACTCCAGGTGTGACTGGTTTTATCGGCAACGGAACTCAACCAACACCAGTTTCCGAGAAAGAAATTGCCAAGATTAAGAAACGTATGGGCGTGGAAGATCCAAAGTTTTCAGTAAAATACGAGATTGGCGAGGTTGTTTCGATTACCGACGGACCGTTCAAAGGCTTTGACGGAGCGATTTCTGAAATTGACGCCGCCAAAGGTAAGCTTAAGGTGATGGTTTCGATGTTTGGACGCGAAACCCCAGTCGAGCTAGATGCTCTGCAAGTAAAACAGATTAACTAGTTTTTTAAAAAAGTGAGGTAATAAAATGAATGAGGAACAACCAAATCTATCGGATAAAAACGAAATCCCCGAGGAATGGCGAGGCATAATGGGGGAAAAGGAGAAAACTACTACAGAAGAGCTAAGAGAGGCCCAGGACAGATGCTCCAACGCATCTCATGGTGTTTTCGAGATATCGTATAATTATCTGAATAGGTTAGGCGAGAATTCGGCAAACTATAGCGAACAACAACTTAAAGACTTTTCGGATTCTGCTAATAGCATTCGTGATTATTATAATAATCTTACGCAAGACTATATTAATCTAATCCTCCATGCTACATTCGACGGAAAAGCCGTCGACGGATTACCTTCTGTTAGTAATCTAAACGATACTTTCCTAACAAAAGAGAGGAGATTTGAGAAAATTGAAGGGTTAGATGGGACTTTGCAGAATTCTATTAAGAAAATAATTACCACAATAGATCCAGAATCGTATTCCGATGAAACTACTAGGCAAGTGTTAAACAATGCAGCTACCGGAAAAGAATTATCTATCCTACTATATAACTATGCAACAGATCCTACGAAAGAGGAGAGTCGCAAAGCCTTTGAAGAGTTCTGCAAGAATACTCGCGAAGCGGAAGGAAACAGTTTCAAAAAATTATCCGAACTTTTAGGTGAAAAAGGTTACGATGCCAGCCTTGTACTGTTTACCAAGGATCTCGCTGGGGCATTACCAATAAGAAAGGAGTCTTTTTACAGCTCTCTACTTCACTATACCCAAGTAGCTCATAAGCTCAAGAGTGAAATTGGTGGTACCGAGACGATACATGAAGTCAGAAATGAGACCAACTCTACGCCTTCCGAAGATTCTGAATACTCGAAAAAGCCGTTTGTATGAACTAAGCGCAACCTTCGCTTAAATTGTCACGATGCTTGCTTATAAACAGATTTTACACCTTATTTACAAAACCCAATTTTTTTGGTATAATTAGGTTGTTACGCAAATGCTTCTAATATAATAATTAAATGAGGATTTTACGATGGCAGAAAAAAAAGTTATCGGTAATTTGAAATTGCGCATTCCGGCAGGACGTGCAACAGCTGGGCCGCCAGTTGGTTCTACACTTGGTCAGTGGGGTCTTAATATGATGGATTTTATCAATCCGTTTAACGAGGCAACAAAAGATTTGATGGGGAAAAATGTAATAGTTCATATTCGCGTGTTTGAAGACAGAACTTTCGACTGGAAGTCGCTTGGTCAGCCAGTCGACGACTTGATTCGTGAGGCAATTAAAATCGATAAAGGTTCCGGAAAGCCAAACACCGAAAAGGTTGGCAAGATTACGAAGGCCCAACTTCAGGAGATTGCCGAAAAGAAGATGGAGCAGCTTAATGCGGTAGACATCGAAGGCGCAATCAAGATTGTAGCTGGTACCGCTCGCTCGATGGGTGTAGAAGTTACCGACTAGACCTTTGTACCACTAAAGTCAGCCAAGACCGTGCGCTTGGTTGATTTTTTGTTAAAAATTTGATATAATATATAGAGATATTAACCGTGGGAGGAATTTATTCCGTTACACCACAGAAAGGATTATTTATGGCCGAAGAAGAGGCTAAAAACTTAGAAAATACTGACGTTGTCGCCGAGACAGCCGAGGTTACTACAGACACTAAACCAGAAGAAGCGGAAACTAAATCAGGAGAAGCGGAAACCTTCGCCAAGTCTGGCAAAAAGTCTAAAAAACACATCGAAGAAGTTAAGGCTGAGGAAGAGCGCCAAGCTCGCAAACTCGAGCGCAAAGCCGAAGAAATGACCGACAAACCAAAGGGCGCAACACCGGTTACCCGCCCTCTCATCGAAAGGCGCGGCAAGAAATACCAGGAGTCAGCAAAACTGGTGGATAAGACCAAGAACTATAGTCTCAAGGAAGCTATTGAGCTCGCCATCAAGACAAACCCAGCCAAATTTGATGCTAGCGTCGAAATTCATGCTAGACTCGGCGTAGACCCGCGTCAAGCTGACCAAAACATTCGTACTACCCTAGTTTTACCAAACGGAAATGGTAAGACTGTACGCGTTGCCGTCTTTGCTCCACTTGATGTTTGCAAAGCCGCCAAAGCCGCAGGTGCCGATGTCGCCGAAGATGAGGAGTTCTTAAAGCAGTTCGAAAAGGGAACTATTGATTTTGATATCCTAATCTCTACACCACAATATATGCCAAAGCTTGGTAAATTCGCCAGACTACTTGGGCCAAAGGGCTTAATGCCAAATCCAAAGGCTGGTACAGTAACTATGGATGTTGAAAAAGCTGTAAAAGAAGCCAAGGCCGGCAAAGTGGAGTATCGCGTAGATAAGCAAGCGATTGTACACATTGGTGTTGGCAAGGTATCATTTGGGACCGATAAGCTCGTAGAAAACGCCGAAGCGTTCTTTAATAGCCTTAAAGCCCAAAAACCAGCTTCACTAAAGGGTTCTTATGTGAAATCGGTTTTTGTAACTACTACAATGGGACCTTCGATTCAGCTTGAAAACAACTATAATTAATTCTTACCTTGGGCGGGTCCTGCCGGGTCTTCTCCTCCCCAAAAATTTTGCTGATGCAAAATCTTTTGGGGACCCCTCCAGACCCGTCACCCGCCCATGGCTAGCTAAATTAGTTATTTTCTGGGCGGGTCCTGTCGCCGCATACTTCCCCCGGCGGCGTCACCCGCCCACGAGTATCTAATTACAAAATGTTTACAAGCGGTTCTAAGACTGATACAATTAGCTCATATGGAAACATATGAGCTAATTTTAATGATTGCCATCGGGTTAGCACTACTGTTTTTTGGCTATCGAGTTAAGAAGGTAGCTTTTTTCTTGATTTGGTTCTTGCTTGGGTTTAATCTAACTACGTTTTTAATGCCAACTATTAATAATTTGGTGCCACAAATTGCCGGACAGCCTCTTTGGCAAAATCTCATACCAATTTGTGGCGGGCTATTACTGGCGCTGATGGGATTTTCGATCGAGAAGCTGTGTGTAGGGGGAATTTGTTTTGTCCTCGTGATGGTGCTGGCCATAAATTATTTCGGCACCGATATTGCTACCTTAGCAATCGCCGGCGTTATCGGCGTCATCGCCGCGGGAGCCGCCGTAACACTGATGAAGCCAGCCACAATTATAGCGACAGCACTTGCCGGGGCTTATGCACTAACTATCGCGTTATTAGTGCTGTTCCCACAAATTAGCAAGGAAATATACTATTTCCCAGCTATTGGAGTCTTTGCTCTGATAGGAGCTCTGTTCCAGTTCTCGACTACAAAGCACATAATGTAGATTAGTCTCCAGGAGTAAGCGTAAAACGAGGTCGTGCTATTGTGTTTTTGGGCGATTCGTGATATAATTAGAGTAGTTACCAAAGACAGCGACGGGAGTAATCCTTAATTAGGTCGCCGAGGAAATTCTTAGAAATTTATTTGGTGACGCTATTTAACAATTAGCTAACTTTATTTGTGATTTTGTAAAATCTCGTACCCTGTACACATTGATTCTACAATCGCAACAAAATATTTTAATAACCAAGGAACTTTTTATGGCAATTAGTAAGGATAAAAAGAACACATTGGTTGCTGATTTGACCGAACTTTTGACAAATGCAAAATCAACAGTTTACGCCAAATACCAAGGCCTGACCGTGGCTGAGCTCCAAGAGTTGAGAAAAGCGGCTCGCGAAGCCAATGTCAAAATCAAGGTGGTGAAGAACCGCTTGGTGCGCGTAGCGATGGGACAAATCGCCGTCTACAAAGATACCGATACTACCGGCCTAACTGGTCAGTTGCTTTACGCTATCTCTGATGACGACGAAATTGCACCTGCGAAAGTTCTAGCGGAATTTGCAAAGAAGCACGCTGCTCTTAACCTCGCTGGAGGTTTTGGTGATGCAGGTAACGCTCTTTCAGAAGACGAGGTGAAAGCTCTTGCCGCTATGCCGAGCAAGAACGAGCTCATCGCTCAAGTGGTGGCTCAACTACTTTCGCCGGTTACGGATTCGATTTCCGGCCTTTCTGGCGGGTTACCCGGTATTCTGTCTGGACTTGAGGCACACGCAAATTAGCAACTTTTTAATTAATTATTAATCGATTTTGAAAATCAGGACATGCGCCTGTTTTCGAAATCATAATCAAAGGAGAGGTTAGGGAAGAAATATGCCCCCACTCCGAAGGAGAATTCATATGGCTACTGATATTAAGAAATTAGCCGAAGAACTAGTTAAATTAACTGTTCTCGAAGTAAACGAATTAAAGAACGTCCTGAAGGACGAATACGGCATCGAGCCTGCCGCTGCGGCTGTAGCTGTAGCTGCTGGACCTGCCGCTGGTGGCGAAGCTGCTGCTGACGAAGGCAAGTCTGAGTACGACGTCGTTTTGAAGGACGCTGGCTCTCAGAAGATTGCAGTCATCAAGGCTGTAAAAGAAGCTACCGGACTTGGTCTCGGCGAGGCTAAGGCTATCGTAGATGGCGCTCCTGCTACTGTTAAGGAAAAGGTCGCCAAAGACGACGCTGAAGCTATGAAGAAAGCACTCGAAGAAGCTGGTGCTACCGTAGAGCTTGCCTAAATAATCAAAGTTAGCTAATTGTACACTATTTATAAATAGAGCCTGGTTTTATATGCGGTTTCGCTTATTAAAGCTAGGTTCTATTTTTTGTGGTAAAATCGTTATTATGAAAGATTTTGATTATTTAGGTGAGGGTGAGGTATATTTAGATACGGCGTGTCAAAGTTTAAGACCGCGTCCGGTGATTGATGCCATAAATAAATACTACGAGGAGCATAATTCTTGTGGCGAACGCGTCAAATACAAATGGGGTGTGGTCACCGACGAAAAAGTTGAAGAGACTAGGGAATTAGTCTTAAAGTATCTTGGACTTAGAGCAAAGAAGTACACGGTGTCTTTTACCCTTAACACGACTTACGGCATCAATTTAATACTATCCCAAATCAACCCGGAGCATTTCAGTAAAATTATGACGAGCGAGATTGAGCACAATTCGCCGTTTTTGGCGTCAATGGCTTTTTCTCAGAGAACTGGGCTGCCCCGTGAAGTGATGAAACGACACGATGATGGTTCAATTAATATCGACCAGTACGATTTCACTAAAGCCGTCGTTGTGGTTAATTGCGCATCGAATATCGACGGCAGGAGGTTGTTAAATATTAAAGAGCTGATTAAGAAAGTGCATAAATCTGACGGGATTGTTATTATAGATGCAGCGCAGGCCATGGCTCACTCAGTCGACATCTTGCACGGCGTAGAGCCAGACGCAATTTGTTTTTCCGCTCACAAGCTATACGCACCTTCGCTCGGCGTTATTGTCTGGCGAGATGACTTAGATAAACATCTTCGGCCTTTATTCTTGGGTGGCGGCATGGTTGATGACGTATCGGAAACTTCTTACGCGCTTTCTTCCGAGAACAAGGAACATCGTTATACCAGGTTTGAATCTGGCCTACAGGCGTGGGGCGAAATAATTGGGCTTGGCGCCGCGCTAAAATGGATAATGAAGGTTCCCAAGGCAAACTGGAGCGCTTTTCGGCAAAACTACGAGGATCTGTATGATTTCTTGGCTGATTCTGACAAAGTTCATCTTTTGAATACGGAGCCAAATTACACGATTTCATTTTATGTTGACGGACTAGACTCCCATCTGCTTGGTGCGGCTTTGTCTCGAGAGAATATTATGTCTAGGACTGGCTATTTCTGTGTACACTATTATCTTGACCACGTCTTAGGATTGCCACCACTTGTCCGTTTTTCGCTTGGACTTCACAACCGAAGTTCGGACATCGAAAAGGTTAAGCGGGTCATGAGGAAGGTAATTTAAGCCAATTCTCTCTTTCTTAATGCTTAGTTATACTGTATTTTAGTAAACAATCTTAATTTTGGGATTTAATTTGCTTTATTTTCCAAACGTCTTGTGCTAAGATAGGTTAAGTTATGGTGTGTATTGCTGCTTTTATTATTCTTGCTGTTATCGGGGTCTTTGTGGCCGGGATATCAATTTTTAAACCAAAAATCGGGAAGGCTTATCTTAAGGCCTTAAAAAAGGCTTGGGGCTGCTTATGGAAAAAGGTTCGCTTGCAGAAGTGTGAAACTGGATTTAAAGACGACGTAAAAAACAGTCTATTATCTAAAATCATCATAAAGCACCCAAAAATGGTCAAACCGCTCTCTATTTTGATCGAGGTCGTTTCCGTCATTATAGTCGCTGTGACTACTTGGGCAATTTTGACTGCGGTGAAATCGTTGCTTGCGCTATGGGTACTTGGTTCGTGCAACGTGACAAAACCATCAGAGTGTTCTTTGAACCCCGAGATTGGTTGTTCGATTGACGAAGCTGAACCCGCCAATATCTTTGAAGCGACCGGGCGCTGGTTTACTGAGTGGGGCGAAATCTTCGAAGCGATACCTGATAAGTTTAAGACCTATAATGCCGGTGATTACGACTTTAGCTACATCGAAATGGGTGGTCGGCCAACCGATGGGCTTTCGACTGTCGTTGATATTTTTGATCCTGGATGTTCGGCCTGCATGGCATCCTATCGCAATCAAAAAGAAGCTGGCTTCTTCGACAATTACAACGTAAGATTAGTGCCATTCGCAATCCAGAACCCCGATGGAAGCTATAGATTTAAAAACTCCGAGATTGTCGTAAGGTATATGTTAGCCACTCGACTAGTAGAGTCCGATGCTGCACTGTATTTGCTAGACAATATTTTCACCAAAGTAAACGCGGACCAGATTCCTTATCAAAGTCGATTCAATGAAGATTACAGTGCTGAGGAAGCGGCAAATAAGCTCAAATCGTGGCTGAAGGAGTATGGTTTGAGCGACGAGGAGGTTGGGGAGATCGAGAATAGCGTTAAGCTTGATAGTATTACTCAGGAAATGAACCAAAATAAATATATCATCGAAAACCAATTAAACGCAAAGGGTATCCCAACTATTTTGATTGACGGCAAAAAGCATACTGGCGTATGGCACGCCGAATAGTTTAATCCACTTATGTCTTTTATGTAATTTTTACAACGTTTTTAAAGTCACTACTGTTATGCTGGTGGAAAACTTTGAGAATTAATTCTTGACTTTGTGGCCTTTACGGTATAATATAATAATAATACTATATTTAGACAGGAATGCGAGGTGATGTCTGAAATACCAGAAAAACAAATAAAACGTTTAAGAAGTCTCCTGAGCGAGGCTGAGACTAATGTTTCCGCTGCAAAGGAGCTCTTGGTTTCGATTTTGGGTGACGGAGAAACGATCTCAGCACCAAGAGAGACTATTGTAACTGGCCCAGAAGGGAAGATTATTGAGGGTATCTTCGATGGGCAAATCATGATTGGCCCCGATGGCAAGAATTATCCTGTACCGGCAAACTATGCTTCGAAGTCTAAGCTGGTTGAAGGTGATATTATGAAGCTGACGATTACAGAAGATGGTAAATTCCTCTATAAGCAGATTGGCCCAGTTGAACGTAGGACGGTCATCGGGACTTTAACACATCATGATGACAAATATTTTGTTGAGGTAGCTGGAAAAGAATATCAGATACTTTATGCGTCAGTTACTTACTTCCATCTACGCGATGGTTCACAGGTGTCTGTAGTAATTCCTGCCAATAATGATGATGCGACCTGGGCTGCCGTTGAAGCCGCTTTATAGTCTTAATCACTGACGCAACCAATTGTTGGTTTCTGGTTACCGTCGATACTGGTTTGAAATTCGTGTTATAATTGAAGTATGAAGAGTCTATATAGGAGGTATCGTCCTATCAAATTGGAGGACGTTGTTGGACAGGAACAGGTGACAAAGCCATTAATTAATGCGTTAAAGAATGGAAAGATTAATCATGCTTATCTACTGATTGGGCCAAGAGGTTGTGGCAAAACGAGTGTCGCTAGAATTTTAGCTCATGCGGTTAATGGCTTTGATTATCAACTAGAGGATAACTACGTTGATATTATTGAAATCGATGGTGCGTCTAATCGTGGCATCGATAACATCCGGGAGCTGCGCGATAAGGCTATGATTGCTCCAACTAACGGCAAGTACAAGATCTATATTATCGATGAAGTCCATATGCTAACCAAAGAAGCCTTTAATGCGCTTCTTAAGATACTTGAAGAGCCGCCGGCCCATGTTATCTTTATTATGGCAACAACTGACGCTCATAAAGTCCCTGTAACGATTACGTCTAGAGCGCAATCTTATAGTTTTAAATTGGCCGATCAAAAAACTATGTTTTCTTACCTAAAAAACGTCGCAAGGCAAGAAAAAATAGATATTGACGATGACGCGCTCGGTGTTGTTGTAAAAAAAGGCGGTGGGTCGTTTCGTGATTCGCTTTCTTTGCTTGATCAAATCAGCGCAATATCTGACAAAACTATCACAAAAGAAATGATTATTAGTGCGCTGGGGCTCCCAGACGAGGAGATTATCGCTTCGCTCTTGGACTCTTACCTTAACAACGATGCCGTATCGATGAATAATCTCTTTAACGAATTATTGCTTGGAGGAATCAAAGCAGAGACGGTTACAGCTGAACTCATCTCTACAATTTTAGCCAATCCAAAAACGGAGTTTATGACCTTGCTGCCTCGTCTTCTAGACGTTAAGGCCCCGTATGCCGAGGCTAGATTGCTTGTAGCTCTACAGCCGACTGGTGTGGCGACAAATCACACTATCTCCGAGCCAGCAGCGCAACGAGTTGCTGCGGTCTCTACTCCAATTAGAGCCGCTGCGGTCTCTACTCCAATTAGAGCCGCTGCGGTCTCTACTCCAATTAGAGCCGCTGCGGTCTCTGCCTCAATTAGAAAAAACAATAAAACTGAAGATGCTCCATCGAAAAGTAGTAGTGTTGAAGGCGTCGCAGAAAAAACTACGAGTAGCCCCAATATCAATATGCCAAAAACCGGCGATACCATCAATCCGTCCTCTACGGTCGAGACGAGTAGCAAAGCTAAGTATCAAAACCCTACGACCGAAAACTTTGACTGGGTCTCATACCTTGAAAAAGTCAAGCACTTAAGTGACTCAATTTACACCCAGCTCGCTAAGACAAAATACGTTTTTTTTGAAAATAAACTCACAATTTACCCGATGAGGCGGATTATTAAAAACATTCTTACCAGGGAAAACAATCTAAGAGTTCTGACCGAAGCATTGGGGCCTAATTGCGACATAGTTATTGCGAGCGAAGATCAGCGTCCTGAAAACCAGGCGCAAGATCAAACATTAACACAGCTGTCCGATATAATGGGCGGGGAGGTAATTAGTGATGCAGGAAACAACCCATTCTAAGAATACATCTGGACGGATTATGCCGCAGGATTTGGTGGCAGAACAGTCGCTGCTTGGGGCTATTATTATCAATAACGACGTTCTTCCCGAAGTACTGACAATCGTACGCCCGCGGGATTTTTACGACGAACGGCATAAGATCATTTTTCAGGCAATGCTGGACCTTTACGATCACCATAAGCCAGTAGATTTACTAACCTTAACCTCCGAATTAAAAACCCAAAAGAAGTTAAACGACATCGGCAAAGCCTCCTACCTGGCCGAACTCTCAAATTTTGTTCCAGTAGCATCCCACGCCAAGGCGTACGCCGAAATAATCGAACGGAATTCCGTGCGTCGCCGGCTAATCTCGGCTGGTACCCAAATTGCCGAAAGTGCATACGAAGAGGACGTCAATACTACTGAACTAATCGGTAACGCTGAGAGAGAATTATTTGAGGTCTCCGACAAAATAGTCAAGAGTGATTATGTAGCTATGGCAGACTTGCTCGTGGATGCTTTTGATCGGCTCGAGGAACTTCATAAAAACAAAGGAGCCCTACGTGGCCTAAAGACTGGATTCCGCGATTTAGACAAAAAGACAGCTGGATTCCAGAAAGGCGACTTGGTGATTATCGGCGCCCGTCCTGCAATGGGTAAAACTACCTTCGCGCAAAACTTAGCTTACAATATTGCTAATATCAATAAAAAAGGCGTGCTATTTTTCTCAATGGAGATGGCGGACAGGGAAATTGTCGACAGAATGATTTCTGATGTTTCTGGCGTAGATAACTGGAAAATGCGGACAGGAAATTTATCTGACGAAGAATTCCAAAAGATCGGTGACGCTCTTGCTGATATGGATGAGCTACCGATCTATATCGATTCTACTAGCTCGATGACGATTATGGAGCTTCGGAACAAAGCAAGACGCGCAATGCACGATCATGATATCGGCATTGTCATCGTCGACTATTTACAATTAATCTCTGGTTCAAATAAATACGCCGGAAATCGCGTCCAAGAAGTCTCTGAAGTATCTCGTGGGTTAAAGATTCTTGCTCGAGAGCTATCAATCCCTGTAATAGCACTAGCCCAGCTTTCTCGTAACGTGACGGGCAGGGACGATCCGAGGCCGGTATTGTCGGATTTACGCGATTCCGGCTCAATCGAGCAGGACGCCGACCTCGTGATGTTTTTGCACCGCCCAGATTATTACAAGCAAAACCAGGAAGGCTACGAGGATACCCATATTACTGAGCTATTAATAGCAAAACATAGACATGGTGCAGTTGGCAAGATCGAGTTGTACTTCCATCCGGAGCTACTCAGGTTCATGACCTTAGACACAACTAGAGAATAACTTCTCAGATAAATCCGCACATGCTTATTATATGTGTTATAATAATGATGTGAAAAAGCTCATTATTTCTAATCTTTTCTTATATAAATACCGATTTATAATCGGATATGTTATTCTTGGTGTTTTTTTTACAACACTACTTTTTACTTTGCCGTTGTTCGCACAGAAAGACTTGTCCTCCTCCGAGATAGATGCAGCCACTAATTCATTCTATCTTGGGAAGGCCGGGGTGATGGAGGGCGACTTGATCGACTTACCATATAGGATTCTACAGAAGCTTTCGATTAGTGTTTTTGGCCTATCTAGTTATAGCATTAAGCTACCAAGCATACTTGTAGGGTTGTTACTGGGCGTTTTATTAATACTATTACTTAATCGCTGGTTCAAATCTAACGTTTCTTTGCTTACTTCTTGTTTGATTGTCCTATCTACCCCTTTTCTATTCTTAGCCGGTTCTGGTACGCCTCTCATAATGCTAGTTTTTTGGCCGACATTTCTATTGTGGTTGGGTTCAAAAATCCAGGGCGAGAATCGTCCTAAACCTTTGTATTGCTTTGCTTTTTCTATTGCAATGCTATTATCCATTTTTACGCCATATATGATTTATTTCGCCGTTTTTTGCGTGTTTTTTGTCTTATTCCAACCGCACCTCAGATTTATTCTGAAGAACCTACCCAAGTTACCCTTGGTGGCAGTAATACTTCTAATTATCGGCGGGTTCGCACTTCTTGGTTTGAATATCGCACACCGCCCAGCCACTATCATGGAGTTACTTTTTGCCAATGATTTTCAAATTGGTAGTTTCGTAAGCAATGTTTCTAGTGGGCTATCAATGCTGTTTTCTTGGCACGGCAATAGCGAAAGCGTGTTTCTTTCGCCACTTATTAGTTTACCTATTCTTTCTCTGGCCTTTATCGGGCTGTTTTCAACGACGAAGGGATTCTTTGCTTCAAGAAATTCAATTGCTTCGATTCTTATCGTGTTTGGCCTCATCATTACCGGCTTCAATTCGTACGCCGTGATTTTCATGATTCTTCCTATTTCTATCTTAGTAGCACATGGTCTGAAATATATTTTACTTAAATGGTACGGCTTGTTTCCCGAGAATCCATACGCAAGAATTTCTGCGCTTTTTCCATTGACCTTGTTATTTGGATTTATGATTATTCCTCAACTAATTCACTACATCTATGGTTATAGATACAATCCTAACGTTGCGAATGAATTTAGCGACACGATCGATGTCATAAAACACAATCTAGACAATCAAACACTTGTAGTAAAAGAGAATTATCAGTTCTATAAGATATTAGAACACAGTACAGACTTAAGGGTAGTGGAATCTACGCCGGAAGTATTAGAGACCGAACGGTTAGCCGTTCTTGGCGCCGAGCAACCATTGGGTAATTATACTCTTTCGCGCATTATCACCTCGCCGAAAAAAGATAACTCTGATATAATATATTTATATACCGTTAAAGAAGGAGAATGATATGGGTCAAAAAATGGACCAAGTAAAACTACTGAATCAATTACGCAAAGCTCAAAAGGAACTCAAAAACGAGATTGTTGAAGTCGAAGCCGGCGACGGTGCCGTTGTAGTGCAGATCAATGGCGAGCTCAAAGTCAAGAAGGTTAAGATTGATCCGGAAAAAATCGATCTAGACGACATTCATGAGCTTGAGAGATGGATTGAGAACTGCATGCGAGACGGCTTCGCTAAAGCGCAAGAGATCGCCGCTGACAAAATGAAGCCTTTGATGGGCGGCCTCGGTAATCTTGGTTTCGGAATGTGAAATGCTTCCAAAAGCACTAAATGATTTGATAGACGCATTAGCGCTATTGCCTGGAGTCGGTCCTCGCACAGCAGAAAGATACGCGTATTATTTATTCCGCTCAAATCCCAAGATTTCGGACACTATCGCTGAGTCGCTCGCAAAACTTCATAGCGGAGTAAAGTCCTGTCCAGTTACCTTTGCATTGATTGATGCAAACGAGGAAGTTTCGAGCTTGTATTCGGACAGAGACAAGACTACCGTCTTGGTAGTTGAGGAGCCGTTGGATATCTATGCGATAGAACAGACCAACCAATACAAGGGGACCTACCATGTGCTAGGTGGGGCACTCTCACCTATTGACGGGATTACTCCTGAACAACTCCATATTAACGAGTTGATTGATCGAATCGATAAAGACAATGTCAAAGAGATCATCATTGCAACTAATCCTTCAGTAGAAGGCGAATCGACAGCACTTTTGCTTGAAAAAGTTATCCATGAAAAGTATTCGGAGCTTAAGATAACAAGGCTGGCTAGAGGTTTGCCGCTTGGGGTTGATTTGTCTTACGCTGATCAGATTACTCTTAGTGCCGCTCTGGAAAACCGCACAAGCGTTTAATAATATCTTAGAGTTTTTCTAGAGCTTTGAAATCGACTTTGGCAAGTTTGGTCTGAGGAAGCGCATCGATAAAACGGATTTCGCGTGGGATTTCGTACTTAGCTAAGTTTTTCTTATAGATTGAGCTCAGTTCTTTCTTGATTTGACGCTCAGAAGCGCTTTCTTTAGCAACAATAAACACTACGACTTTTTCGCCACGTAGTTTATCCTCGCGGCCGACTGCAGCACAGCTCGCCACAAGTTGGCATTTCTGCGTGACACTTTCGATATTAGCCGGATAGATGTTATAACCATTCGAGATGATCATCCTTTTAAGGCGAGAGCGAAAATGAACGACTCCTTCCTTATCTATATAACCAATATCGCCGGTACGTAGGAATTTTTTATTTCCTACCTTAATAAACGCCTCCTCGGTCTCTTTGGGTTTACCTAAGTACCGCTTCATCACGCACATCCCGCGGACAACGATTTCACCATCCTCGCCAGCTGGAACTGGCTTTTGGGTCTTGATGTCCAGAATAAGAACTTCATTATCTGGCAAAGGATAACCTACCGCATCAGGGTCGTTCGCGATACTGCGCGGCGAGAAGATAAAGCCGCCGGAGGCTTCGGTCAAACCATAGCCATTCTCCATTACCGCCTTTGAACCATGAGCTTCGAGGAATTCATTGATCTTTTCTTTGGTGGCCATACTAATCATATCTCCACCAGATACGGCGAATTTAACAGTTTTTAACGCGTCTTTTTTGAATTTAACTTTTGTTAGATAATCAAAAACCGTTGGAACACCTACCAAGATACTAACTTTGTACTTTGTGATGTATTGTTTTAGCTTCTTGGGGTTAAACTGCGGGATAAGGAATGTGCGTGCTCCAGAATATAGCGGCATGTGAATACAACAGCCAAACCCGAAAGCGTGGAAATTCGGTAAAAAAGCCATAAAGGAAAACTCTGGCTTAAAGAGTTCTGGGACTAGGTATTTAGCGCCGAGTGCTTGGGCGTTAAAGTTAAGATTTGAAAGCACAATCCCTTTAGGCTGGCCGGTAGTGCCACCTGAATACATAATCATGGCGTCGTCTTCAGCGTTTACTCTAGCGTGCGGATTGCCGATATATTTGCTGGCCTTTGATAGGAATTTGTCCCAGGTGGTAATTTGTTGGCTTTTTTTGATGTGATTTTTACGACCTTTGGTGAGTTTATAAATAACGCGTACGATTAAGCTCATCGAACGAGTAGGAGAAACTACAATGACTTGTTCGACACTCGTATTTTTCAAAATTGCTTCCACCTTTGGATAAGAGACATCAATACAGAACATTATTCGCGATTCGGCTTGGTTGAGGTAATCCTCAATTTCGTTTTCAGACGACAATGGGTGAACCATATTAGCTACTGCGCCAATTTCATTAATCGCGTATATCGCATAGACAGATTCTGGAGTATTCGGCATACAGACCGTGATACGCTCACCTTTTTCAGCGCCAATTGCTTTTAATGCTGCGGCAACTTTATTGATACGTTTAATCATTTCTCGATACGTTACCTGTGTCTCAAAGTACTCAATAGCGACATTATGAGGCCATTTACAAGAGGATTCATAAATGGCGTCGTACAGACCCCCCTCAAAGTATTCGATATTCTTGGGCATTTTATCTATATACGAATACTTGGCGCGCTCAAGCTTCATATCGATTTTTTTCATAGTATTTTTAATCTTGTTATATATATATTCTAAAGGCATGAGATAATTATACCACCTTTAATGGCTACTATCGTGGTATTAATAGCTTTAGTAGGCCCGCTACAAAAAAGTGTGCTATAATTCGTTTATGGACAAAAACTTCCGAGTGCGAGTATCTGTCGGGTTTGCTTTATTTGCGGTTGCGATTATTTCACTTTATACTTTTGATAGCATTCCGTTCCGGATTCTTTATGGGCTATTCGCTTTAATATCGGCCGTAGAGTTAATATCCTTTTTTCGAAAGAAAAAGTCTTTTACTTTATTCTTGCTAGCGATTATCGAAATTGCATTTTTGGCTTATAGCGTAATATTTGTTTCGCAAGTCAATGTATCACACTTTTGGTATATTGTACTGGGAGTGCCTGGATATGATATTTTTGCGTATTTATTCGGAAAAATGTTTGGCGGCAAAATCTTTAAAAAATCACGGCCTTTTCCGTATGTCTCTAAAAATAAAACCTGGGAGGGAACTATTCTGGGGCTTAGTGCTTCACTAATAATGGTGGCGCTTCTGATTTGGCTAAATGGTGCTCCCGCTTCTGACTGGATCTATTTACTCTCGGGACCACTAGCCCTAGTGGGTGATCTATTCGAAAGCCTACTAAAACGGAAATTTGGCGTCAAAGATTCTAATGAAATATTAATCAAAAAGCCGTTCTTCGAAAAACTTGAAACCGTCGTGGGCGGTTCAGAAGGACATGGTGGTTTTCTGGATCGGATCGACTCTACAGCTTTTGCCTGTACGGTACTGTTAATCATTATTTCATCGATATAATAGTTGGGGCTATAAGCTAGAGGTTGTCTCATTGGCAGTCTGTGCTTGATCGCAATTCTAGTGGTCCGTCTTAGCAATAGCGCGCATTAAGCATGAGAAATTAAGTGATAAGTGTTGGGTATTAAGCATTAGGAACTAGTTATCTTCGGCCAACCTTTAATCATGTAATCTGCGCCCGATACTAGGGTGAGAATGAGGGCGAGGTATAGAGCGATGTAGCCTAAGATACCGAATAGCTCAACTTGGAATATTAAACTAACTTGAAGGATGATTAACGCCGTCATCTGGAATGTTGTCTTGAGTTTGCCCAAATAGGATGCCGACACGGTAACACCGTTTCTTGCGATCATCATCCGCATGCCGTCAATCGCCAGATCGCGTACTAGGATAAGCGCAAAGACCCAGATGGGAACGACATTAATTTGGACCATCGCGAGAAAAGCTAGATCAACTAACATTTTGTCGGCTAGTGGGTCCAGAAAGGCTCCTAGATCTGTAATTAGCCCCTGGCTTCGTGCCCAGTTGCCATCGATTTTATCCGTGATGGAGGCAACCACGAATACGACAAGGGCCACCACCTTGGCCCACATATCAGGAAAGAGTACGAAGAACATAAAGGCCACCGAGAGAATCATCCGCAGAATGGTCAAGTAAGTCGGGCCAGTAATCGCCTTCTTGGGTGCAGATGGAGTAGACTTTGTTTTGGCTTTGTTAGTGTTGGGTTTCTGAGCGACGACGTCGCTTTTGGAAGCGTTTTTGGCTGGATTGTTTTCACTCGTCATACGATATCTCTTCTGTGATCAACTTTCCAAGCACGAATTTTAGCGAATTTAGCTGCCAAGACATCTGTCGACCATTTATCGCCTAACATGACAGTTTCTTCCGGTTTAAACTTATACTGCCCCATCGCTTCGGTAAGCTTAGTGCTGAGTGGCTTCTTGGCCCACCAGACACAATCTACACCAATCGGCTCGCAAAACTTCTGCATCATCTTTTTGCGACCATTGTTCGAAATAATCACGATTTTGACACCAGCCTTACGACATTCCTCTACCCAATCTGCTAGTTCATCGGCCGGTTCTTTCTCGGAATGAAGCCGTAGGGTATTGTCGAGGTCGCATAACAAAAGTTTGACCTTTTCTTTTTTTAGCAAGGCCGGAGTGACATCCTCAAATCTTTTGAATTTTTTGTCCGCGCGGAAAATGCTCATACCTCTATTATATCACACGTTATATTATGATATAATTCAGATATGTATGATGTTTTTAGTAAATTTATCCAAGGAAAAGAACGAATCTGTGTGATCCAAGCAGAGAACCCAGATGGGGATTCTCTTGCTAGCGCCATTGCGCTTGATTATCTTTTGAGCGATAAGGAAATATCTCTCTACTGTCCAGTGGATATTCCGAAGTACTTACATTATTTTACTGATTGGTCCAGGGTAACAAATGAATTTGATTATAAGGCGGATGGATACATCGTTGTAGATACGGCTGCGGAGGTGTTGTTGTCTAAGTTATTAGATGACGCCGCAATCAAAAACCGTCTCTATTCGGCGCCGGTGCTGGTAATCGATCACCATGAAACTCCGGATAATCTAGACTTTCCGCATGAAAGCATTATCGAAGTCCGTCCTGCATGTGCCGAGATTATATACCGTATTGCAAGAACGCCAGAATTGGATATTTCTAAGGAAACAGCCGAGGTGATTTTCCAGGGAATATTGTCTGACACACTGGGGCTTACTAGTGCCACGGTAACAGCAGAAACCTTTGAGATTGCGGCGGAGCTGACTAGACTAGGGGCCGATATTTCTAGTTTGGAGGATAGAAGGCGCGAATTCATGAAAAAATCGCCGAGAATTCTAGATTATAAGGCTGACCTAATTAAGAGAATTGAATACTATCTTGACGGTAAATTATCCACTGTACATATCCCCTGGGATGACATCCGCGAGTACTCCGATGAGTACAATCCTAACGTATTGATTTTGGAAGAAATGAGGCTCGTAGAGGGGGTAGAAGTAGCGATCGCAATAAAGACCTATCCAGATGGCAAACTTACAGGTAAAATCCGCTGCGCGAGTGATGCGCCAGTTGCTGATAAAATCGCTGGGTACTTCGGCGGAGGAGGCCATCCGTATGCGGCAGGTTTTCGCACTTACGATATTTCATATGACGAAACAATTAAAGAATTAATAAAAATAATCCCGGAGATTTTAAATGAAAAAGAATGAATTGACTTTAGAAAAAACCAATGATCGCTCTAATACCGATTCGCCAGTTTTGACCGTAGTGATGATTCATGGGATCGCTTCCAACTCCTCTTCGTATGATGATGCTTTGGAATATTTTAAGGCTAAGAAAAGCCTCAATGGAGTACGCTTCGTGACGTTTGATTTGCTTGGATCGGGCAAATCTTTGAAAGATGATTCTCTTAAATATAACTACGACGAGCAAATCGAGGCACTTCATAATGCAATTATTGAACTAGGTACCGACACCCCAATAGTATTAATCGGGCATTCGCTTGGAACTTTCATTGTCACGAGATATGCCAAAACTTACCATGATAGCATCCAGAAGCTCATTCTGGTTTCGCCTCCAATCTACTCGCCGAAGGATTTTGACAATCCAGCTTTTTGGGCGGGAATCGATATGTTCAAAAAAGTCCTCGGGGCTAAAAATCCTGAGATTTTAAAAGAAAAGGCCTTCAATAATTCCATGGAGAATATCGTACTCTGTCGCGACAACTACCAGACCTTGGCTGAGATAAAGGTCCCCACCACTTTAATCTTTGGTACCGAAGACAGGATAATTGCTTCACATAATATACCAAGTATCATTAAGAAAAACAAAAACCTTAAGGCTATCCCCACAATTGGACATCACGGCGTTACCAAGGATAAATATACTAAAATTGCAACTATACTGGAGGAAACAATTAGTGAAATTATATAATACTGCAACAAGAAAACTTGAAACTTTTAAGCCACTCTCAGGCGTCGTAAAAATCTATACTTGTGGGCCAACTGTTTATGCTAGAGCACATATTGGGAACTTGACCTCCTATATTTACTGGGATCTACTAATCCGAGCGCTTAAGATAAGCGACTATAAGGTAAAACGTGTGATGAATTTTACCGATGTCGGGCACTTAGTTTCCGATGCGGATGAAGGTGAAGATAAAATGGAAAAAGGCGCCAAGAGGGAAGGTAAGACTGTTTTTGAAGTAGCGGAGCACTATATTGATTTATTCAAGAAAGATTATACGGCGTTGGAGTTGCAAGAGCCCGACGTTTGGGCGAGAGCGACGGATTATATTGCGGAGGACATCGAGGCGGTTAATGCTATGACCGCAAATGGCTTTACTTATGAAACGGCTGATGGAGTTTATTATGACACTTCGAAGTTCCCCGAATATGGCGATTTCGCAAGATTAGATTTGTCGGGTCTAAAGGCTGGGGCTAGGATTGAATTTTCTGATGAAAAGCGCAATGCTTCCGATTTCGCAGTCTGGAAGTTCATTAAGCCTGGAGAAAAGCATGAGATGCGATGGGATTACCTTAACCGGCCAGGCTACCCAGGATGGCATCTGGAGTGCGCCACCATTATTCATAAAGAACTAAGTGAGCCAATTGATATCCATACTGGGGGAGTAGATCATATTCCAGTACATCACACCAATGAGATTGCCGAAATGCACGCTATGACCGGCCGTGAACTCGCTAAGTATTGGGTGCACTGTGCTTTTATCACCATAGACGGAGAAAAGATCTCTAAATCGCTTGGGAATACTTATTCATTAGACGATTTGTCTGAGCGAGGGTTCTCGCCGATGGACTATAAAATGTGGGTGCTATCCGGGCATTATCAGGGGACAAGGAACTTCACTTTCGAGTCGCTAGAGGCAGCTAGAAACCGCAGGCTCAATTGGCGCAATAGAATTGCTTTGCTATATCAACTTTCCTCAGAGAGCGAACATTCGGCACCCTTTTCTTCGGGCCGCTCCGGGGCGCTCGCCCGAGTCTTAGGCCCTTCAGAAAAGGGTAGCCGGATATTCGCTTCCGCAAGAGATGACGGCGGAAATTCTATGGTGCTTACACAAGTTCTTGACGCCATTAATAACAACCTGAACTCGGCGGAAGCGTTTGCGTTAATCGATAATTCCGAGTTATCACTAGACGACTGGGGAAAGATTGATGAGCTATTCGGACTGCGCCTGATTGCAGATTCGCCGATTATTTCGGAAGAACTGCAGGCGCTTGTTTCAGAGCGTGAAACGGCACGCGCTGCAAAGAATTATGCGCGCGCAGACGAAATCCGCGATGAGCTGGCGACTCACGGGTTCACCGTTAAAGACACTTCCGATGGGCCCGTATGGCAGTACTTACATTAGGGAGGGTAAATGGAGTTTTGTAGCACTTACATTGAAACAAATAAATTTGATGAGGTTTTTGAGTTTTACGAAAAACTGACTCAGAAAAAAGGGACTGTTTACACGAAAAACCGCTGGGTTGAGTTCGAGCTCGGGAACAAGCTTTCTATATATAATCGCAAGTTCGACGAATCCCTTATTGATTCGGGTGACACCGAAGACCGACTCGACGAAAATTACAAGAACAACTTTTTATCCGATAAAGAAATCGGGCGAAATAACTCGATTGTCTTAAATTTTTTTACACCCAATCTTACAGAAGAGCATGACAGAATCAAGAAACTCCGTATTGGTAGAGTATCGGAAATAATGTTTGTTAATTTTACTGCGCCCTACTACTTTTTCAATGTTTACGATCCGGATGGTAATACGATCGAAATTTATAGCGACACAAAATAACTCTTAAAGCAGCGAACAATCCCCGTTATAAGATCAAAGCTTGTTAATAACCTCAAAAAGTTTTTCATTAATAGTATCTCGAGAGAAAAGACTTTTTGTAGTCGGCGAAGGTGTCGTCTAGTAAGGAAGCGCGGATGTTGTCTACTGTGTGGACGATAAAGTATTCATTATGAATACTGGCGAGGACTTTGGCGGTGATTTCGTCGGTCTTGAAGAGATGGTGTAGGTAGGCACGTGTGTAATTTTTACAACATTCGCAGTTACAGTCGGGTTCGAGGGGAGAGAAATCGTGGGTATATTTAGCATTTTTGATATTAATGCGGCCATTTTTGGTGTAGAGCGAACCGTTCCTGGCCATACGTGTAGGCCCAACACAATCAAAAGTATCGCATCCGAACTCGGCGCCGACGAACAAATCGATTGGTTCCTGCCCCATACCTAGAAGATGCCTCGGTTTGTTCTCCGGCAAGATACTATTCACGGTTTTTAGCATGTTATCCATGCCATCCGCCGTAAAAACACCACCAATACCGAAGCCGTCTGGATTCTTGCTAGCACAATACTCTGCCGATTCGGCGCGAAGATCATTAAACTTGCCGCCCTGAACGACGGCGTAGAGATACTGTCGATAGCCTTCGGGCGGGTCCTGCCGGGTCTTCTCCTCCCCAATGATTTTGCTTAAAGCAAAATCATTGGGGGCCCCTCCAGACCCGTCACCCGCCCGAAGCGTGTCGTCATTATTTCTACTATTGGTGCGTAAAGCCTCCATTAGTCTTCCGTGCTCCTCAACGCAGCGATCTAGCCAGCGGTGCGTGCGCTCCATAGCCTCTTTCATGTCTTCGTAGCTTTCGGATTTAGCTAGATGGTCAAAGGCCATATGAATATCGGCGCCAATCTCCCACTGGGCCTGCATAGAAGATTCTGGGGTGATTTCGAAATTTGCGCCGTCAATGTGAGATTTAAACTTCACGCCGTTTTCGGTAATTTTGACATTAGGAAGCGAAAAAATCTGGAAACCGCCGGAGTCAGTAAAAGTAGGTTTATGCCATGAGCAGAATTCCGCCAAGCCACCGGCTTGTTGAATCAGCTCCGTGCCAGGGCGAAGAACTAAATGGTAAGTATTTGCTAAAATCGCTTGTGAGCCGAGCTCGCTCATTTCTTTCATCGTAAGCGCCTTGACGGTAGCGCGTGTTGCTGCTCCGACAAAAGCGGGGGTTTCGATGTCGCCATGAGCAGTATGGATGGTACCGACCCGAGCGAGACCGACTTTCTTTCTTATGTCGAAAAAACCCTGGGCGGGTCCTTCTGCCACAGTTAAGTCTTCTTCGGGCGGGTCCTGCCGGGTCTTCTCCTCCCCAAAAATTTTGCTCTCGCAAAATCTTTTGGGGACCCCTCCAGACCCGTCACCCGCCCGCGTAGAATCTATGCTCAACATATCAACATCGAATCCCCGTAACTTAAGAAGTTATACTTCTCCTCGATGGCGTGCTCGTAGGCGTTTTTCAAATGATCCCAGCCAGCGAAAGCGCTTGCGAGCATTAGAACTGTGGATTTTGGTGCATGGTAGTTTGTCAAAAGTGCATCGACGATTTTGAATTCGAATCCCGGATAAATAAATATATCATCTTCGCCAGAGGTTTTGCCGGTCCTGGCGTAGTATTCCAGAGTGCGCGCCACGGTGGTGCCGACGGCAACGATGCGCTGAGAGTATTCTCGGCCAAAATCTTCCTTCTCGGGGCGCGTCGCTCGCTCCCGTCGACCTTTCAGGTCGTCCGCCGGGCGTCGCCTCGACACGGAAAGCAAGCTTTCCGTCTGCTCGGCTCCTACTGCGGTCTGCCACGGGGCTCGTGCGCTACTCCTCGCCTTGCCGGGCTCCGGACCCCCTTCGAAGGAAGCATTTTGACCGTCACCCCTCACAGCTCTCGCAGATTCAATTGCTTCTAGGGTGTCCTCTGGGATGTAAAACCATTCTGAATGGATTTGATGGTCCTCAATATTTTCGGTGCGGATGGGCAAAAAAGTGCCTAGACCCACATGCAGCGTAAGATATTTGATAATTACACCCTTTTGTTGAAGTCGGTTCAACAAATCTTCGGTCATATTTAGACTAGCCGTCGGGGCGGCGGCTGAGCCCATATTCTTGGCCCAAATGGTTTGATAACGTTTTTTATCCTCTTCGGTAGCATCACGGTGAAGATACGGTGGTAAAGGAACGGTGCCAAATTTTTCCGCAAGCTCCGCGAGCGGAATACTTGATTCCACTTCAGCAATACCATTTCCTAAAATACGGCTAATCGTGATGTCCGGAGAATCAACCGCATCGTGTCCCATAACGTACAGATTATCTCCCTCATGTAGTTTTCCACGATACATCACACGCTGCGGTTCATCGCCGTGTTTCTCAAGTATTACCAGCTCGCGCTCACGGCCGTCTGGTAAGGTGCAGAAAAAGCGCGATTGCATAACTCTAGTATCATTAAGGATAAGGACGTCTCCAGGATTTAAAAATTCATCGAGATTCCTATAATGCGAATCTTGAATAGCACCAGTATTACGATCGAGCACTAAAAGACGCGTGGAGCCGCGCTCTTTGGGCGGAAACTTAGCGATTCTTTCCTCTGGTAGGTTGTAAGTGTAATCTGAAACTAACATTGGTATATTATACCATTTTTTGATATAATTGTTATATATGAAGAACGAAGAACTCCAGAGCAAAAAGCGCGCCGTCGAACTCTACGATAGCAATAAGATTGATGAGTTTGAAGTGGGAGCAACCAATGGTCTAAAGCAAATCCATCATTTTCTTTTTCAAGACGTGTTCGATTATGCTGGCAAAATTCGTGACGTAGATCTAGCTAGGGGTAATTTCCGTTTTGCTCCCGCGATGTATTTAAACGACACTTTAAAGACGATTGATAGTCTACCAGAAAATACCTTTGACGAGATTATTAAAAAATATGTCGAGATGAACGTGGCGCACCCATTTCGCGAAGGCAATGGTCGTGCAACCAGAATCTGGCTAGATCAAATTCTAAAAAAGAGACTAGGGAAATGCATAGATTGGTCTAAGGTTGAAAAAGAGGCATATCTTTCCGCTATGGAACGCTCCCCGATCAATGATCTCGAAATCAAGACGTTGCTCCGTGGGGCTTTGACCACAGACATTAACAACCGCGAAGTCTATATGAAAGGTATACAGTCGTCATATGAGTACGAGGAGCAAGACGAATACGATGTGCATAAGCTAGTCAATTAGACGATGCTTACGCGCAATCTTACTAATGGGGTCGCCATTCTTGAACCCTGGATGCATACTAGGTATTTCGATCAGTTGATATGGTTTTATACCATGGGCTGCAGTTTCATGTTGTACTATTTTATAGCGGGTAACATCATAGTCTAAAAGACTGTTATAATAACTAGAATGAAAGTATTATTTACGGCATTTGACGGAGAGAATAACTCTTCCAAGCTACTGCTCGATAGAATTAATTACAAACATAAGCTATGCCTTAGGAACGATTTTGCGCGTAGTGCGCGGCGCCTAGAGCGAGAGCTAGAAAGCAACGATTTTGATTTAGTGATTTCTTTTGGACAAGCTCCTTTACCAAAGGACACCATCAAAATTGAGACCGTAGGGCGAGGGGAACAAAACTATAAAACTAGTTATGATTATAACCTTTTAGCAAAAGTGTTAAGCAGCAATTTTGACGTGAGAATTTCTGAGGATGCCGGAAAATACTTGTGCAATCATTTGTACTACTGTGGGCTAAAATACATAAACGATAATAACCTGAAAACTAAGATGATTTTTATTCACATCCCGATGAAAGATAAGATTAGCGATTTTGACGCGCTAGCGACAATCGCAACTAAAATTTTCGACAATGCCTATTAATAACCTTAGGTGTTTATGTATCTCTTACTAGCATCGCGGAGGATTTGCTTCCTGTAGCGGTCTTCTTCGCTAAAAATGC
>CAMYWN010000004.1 GCA_947302765.1 uncultured Candidatus Saccharibacteria bacterium | reverse complement strand
AACACCGCAAGACTTCCGGATGCTCTACCGCAACCCTCGCCGTTTCCATGCTGTCAAATCGTTCGAACCGCCATAGCAGCCAAGCGATGAATCGTTGTCTAAGGGATAGCCAAGGAATCATTTACTCCACCACCTTCTGTCCACAACATGGACATGTCCAGTTATCTTCGAGTTTTTTATACTCGGTTTCGATACACTCGCCGAGAACTGACGAATTGACGAATTCGCGCATCTGATTCGCAAGCGCTCCAGCAATAAACTCGTCTGGTATACCCTGGTGAAGGCCAGGCACGGAGAAAGCGCTCCTTATATCAGCACGGTATTCCGTGAAACCTTCGCGCCTTATCTTCATAACCTTTATAATGTTATCACCGCTCATGTTCTTCCTCCTCGAAGATTTCAGGCCAGGCTTTTAACCACGTCTCGGCCTGATCATGATCTACCCTATCGAGATCCTTCCTCATGGTTCGGCAGATTTCCTCAAGGGTCTCCAAGTCATCCTTGTAGATTTCAGCTTTGATATTCAATGGAACCGAAAGCTCACCGTCCGAAAACTCGTAATAGACCGCCGGAACGATTAGCCGGATGAGGAAGATGGCGACGAATCCAAATATAACCACGAGCCAGTCGATGTCGTACCATCCGTGGACGATGTCCTCCGCGACGATAGATGCCACGAGCCACATCAGCGACAACTTGACGGTGGCCTTCCAGTTGTATATCCACATGCTTCGCAGAAAATATAAAACCTTTGATTTCACAGCGCCCACCCCTCTTTTTTCCATCCTTCGAAGATCTCTTCGGCACGTTCCCAACCTCTGCAATCGTTGAGGACATACGTCTCCATGAGGCCGGCCTTGTTCCCGTTCGAGAACGGATGGATCACGGCGTCGTCGAGCATGTAGTTGTCCTTGTTGTAGAGGACGATCTGCTTGCCACCGTGAAGCGTCTTGATCTTATGGTTCCAACCAGCTTCTTCCACGAGCTTTACGAGCTTGTCGAACTCTGTGAAGTCGAGGTTCTCATCCAAAGGCTCGTTTTCCGCTCCGATAACCCAATCCTCCATTTTGGTCTCCTTTCCGAAAATATAAATTCACTGCCCAGAAGAGAGACTAGATGTCCCTCTCCTTTTCATAGTAGTACCCCGGATCGTCATCGATATCGACAAGATATGCGTCCCACTCCAGTCCCCGGTTGAGATACGAGTCGACCATCACGCCTGCCTGGGTGATGTCGAGCCTCTTTCCCACCAGGACAGCGGGGTGGTTCTTGCGCCAAGCATAGACATTGTACAGCTCCCTACCCATTTCAAAACTCCCTTCAAACAAATATAACCCAGCTGACTTACTTCAAAAGCTCTTTTACGAGCTTCAAAGCCCTATCTGCATCCTCTCCTTTGTTTCTTATGAGAAGATTTCTGCTCAACCATCCGTAGTCTGTTTTGCGACTTTCCGGCACGTCGAGTCTATCTAAAAGGATCTTCAACTCTTCTTTATTATCCATATCCTTTTCCTTTCTATATGGTAGGGGACGAGGGATTCGAACCCTCACGCCAATAGGCGGCGGATTTTAAGTCCGCTGCGTCTGCCATTCCGCCAGTCCCCCACAAATATAACTTTGGTGGGCCCGCCGGGATTCGAACCCGGAACCTTGGGATTATGAGTCCCCTGCGCTAACCGTTGCGCCACAGGCCCGAAGGGCGAGAGTTTAACCTGATTGATCCTAGGTTGGCCGACCCATGTCACAATCTTTCCTCCACTCTCAAGGGTGCACTTAGATTCTTCCCTCCGCCTGGCAGCACTTCCAGACTTCCGAGATTTCGCACTCAGCGGGCGTCCCGAATCTATCGTGCACGATATCATCAGGAACTAAGCGTTAGCCTCATAAGAAACCGCCGGAATCGTACCGGCCCCTCGCTTTCGCGATTCGAACCTCGCTTGAAAATATAGGAGAGGCCGCAAGGTTTCCCAAACGACCCCTCCTACATATTCGACTAGTCCTCGAACACCATCTTCTTGTAATACCACGTCTTAGCGCCGCAATGCGGGCAGTAATCGTATGCGATAGGGCTCTCCTTCTTATGGTAGGCTCCGCAAGACGAGCACCACCAAAGCCCATAATCATGATCCTGCCAAACCATCAGGCAAGACTTCGGCTCGTGGATGTCCTTGTAGAAATACTCCCAGATGAAAATATCCAAGTCATCCCTCAAGAGGGCATGGTGAGCCTCAATTCGGCATCCGTTGCTCAGGCGCCAACCGGGAAGGAACACGATCGTGGAATATGTTTTGTCCGCAATCGCGTCAAGGCAGACGAGCATCGCCTCAACCCAATCGGTTCCCTCGGGAATCTCCTTTATCGGGTTGAACACATCCACAGCCCCAAGTTCGTAGAGGAGATTCTCGACGGCGTTGAACGCCCGCTCGACCGAATGACGATCGAGTCCGGTAACGGGTCCGGACAAATATACATTCTTGTCCTTGATCGCGTAATCCACGTAGTCTCTCTGTCTCTTGTTGATTCGCTGCATCTTCGAGACCATTGCGTCCAGGACCTCGTTGCCCATGTTCCTTTCCTTGAAATTCATGTCCCTGATTCCGACCATCTTTCCGTCTCCTTTCTTTATTAAAATATAACCCTAGCAATCGGTGGGTCCTGCGACGTCGAGAACAACCTCCTCGGGCCACTCGATATAGGTAACGTTATCAAGGTTGATGGTATCGTACACCTTGCGCCACTCGCCCTTCTGCTTCCGCAGCGCCCTGACAACGACAAGGTTACGGCTCGCATCGACCATAGTGGACGAATAGAACAGCTCTTTCGCCTTCTCGATGTCCTCCATCTTGTAGATGACGGTGGACGCTTGCGCGTGGCCTCGCTTGTCTCCTCCATTCACAACGTTGTAGTGGACAATTACCATGATGTCAGTATTCGCGGTTTCCATTCTTAAATCCTTTCTACTCGCGAACGATAAAAAATATAAGAACGGTAAACGCTTAGTCTACCGTTCTTCTCATTATATAACGTGTTTTTTTCGCGAAAAAGCATAGGCCGCGCTAACAACGCGGCCTTAGCCTTTGACTCGTTACTTGCTATTCTGTTGGATGTTACGATCCTTGTTACGAAATTGGCGAAGAATCCAGATAACGCCCGCAATGAGCAGCACCGGGATAATAAGCATCAGCAGAAACGGTCCAAAGACCATCAAGCCGACTGCTCCCGTGATCACCGCACATACGGTTATCAGGATAGCGCCTATCCGTCCCATAGTATTCATAATCATCTCTCCTTTCAATAGGGACGTAACCTGTCATTATACGACGTGTAATTTTCGCGAAAAAGCATAGGCCGCGTTGTTAGCGCGACCTAGCTTTTGACTTAGATGTTGTACTTCTTCCGAAGTTTTCGGAAATATCTTTTCGCCTTCCACCTGGTGTTATAAAATGACTCGTTGTGATTGATCTGCCACCCGTTCCAGACAGTGACCATGGCCATCTTGCCTGAGACGTTGGTATACTCAATAGCTCGATCCATCTTATAATCCTTGATAATGACGTCTCTCATTTTAAATCTCCTTTCATTTCAAAGACACCATCTTTGTCATTATATGACATGTAAATATCGCGAAAAAATATAAGAGGAGCGTTTTCCCTTTAAACTACAATTCATTAATTGGTGATGACATCGAACATCACAACTCTCCTCATAATAATACATGTATTTTTCGCGAAAAAACAAAGGCCGCGTTGTTAGCGCGACCCTTGTTTTTCTTAGACGGCGTACTTTATACGATAGAACCAGTAGAACCAATAAGCTTCGAGGATCGTTTTGCAGCAGCGACCGTCGACACCACGAGCATGGTCAATCCGCCAATCCCATTCATAAAGGTTTACAAAGTATAGTACTTTCTCCTTGCAGAAATCGGGATGGGGATAAGTTTTCCTAATGCTCAGTTGATATCGAGGGTTCTCCTCATAAAAACGAATCCAGTGATCATATCTCTTCTTGGCCATGACAGTCTCCTTTCATTTCAAAGACACCATCTTGTCATTATATGACATGTATTTTTCGCGAAAAAAAAAGCATAGGCCGCGTTGTTAGCGCGGCCCAGCTTTACAGGCTGTTGTAAAGTTCAACTTGTTTTTGGTAATATGCTTTTGCCTCTTCCTGATCATAGAACCTAGTCCAAGAAATCGGTTTGAACTCATCGTAGAGATTTCCAGCAAATTCGGCGGGAAACAGAATGCTAACAGTCACGGTGAACGTCTTCTCGCACGAATCGCAGCGACCTCCGTCGCAGTTTCCGCACGAATCAGACGTTTCCATACTACTATGAGCATAAATGTGCCCACTCAAATATGATTCCATCTCAACGCTGATTTCAGTTCCAAACTTCAAAGATTTGGTTGCTCTGTCCAAGATAGCCATAGTATACCTCCTTTCATAAGTTTCATAAAAGCAACCTTGTCATTATATGACATGTAAATATCGCGAAAAAAAAGAAAAGGCCGTGCATTTAGCACGACCCTTTCTTTCTGAAGATCCACTTCCGAATCAGCCAGTCGTTGTACTCGACAGCTTCCTCTTCGTTCTCGAAGTATCGGGCCTCAAGGGTAACGAGCTCGTTGCCAGCCTGCGTGATCGTATGCGGAACGAGCATCACGGCCTTCACCTCGTAGATGTTTTCGCAATTGCTACAATTGCTTCCTTCGCAATTGCCACACTCCTTGTGAAGCTCATCTACGGATGCAGGACGGTATCCCGTCGCAAACTTCTCACGAAACACGCTTATACGAGTCTCGAACGCCTCTCCGCTCTTCAAACTTTCCAAACTCATTTTTTCGCTCCTTTCCTTGATTGGTTGTTTTGGGGTGAACCCCCTATAATAGGGCATGTAAATATCGCGAAAAAAAAGAAAAGCCGTGTTATTCACACGGCTCTTCCTCTGACGAAGTTTGATTCCGATTTGCCAAAACCTTACCCATCTCTCGACAGATGTCCCCAAGCTCTTTCATGAATCGAGCTTTCTCGTCGGGATGCTTTTCCCAATAGTTCTTAACATTCCGACGAAATCTTTCTCTCGCTTCAACAGTTCTGGGGTCCTCTCCCAAGACGTCGTGTCCAAAGTTCATGATAAACCTCCTTTCAAACCTGTCATTATATGAGATGTAAATTTCGCGAAAAAAAAACATAGGCCGCGTTGTTAGCGCGACCTATGCCTTTTGTCAGATATTGAACTTCTTCAAAAGCAACTCGTAATACTTCAAAGCTTTCTCATACTCATCGATTTCGAATCGACGGCAACACAGGGTACGATATTCGTCTCCCCAGTCTCCCATAGTAGCAGGAATGGTCAACTCCGCACGCACCTCATAGAGTATCTCGCAATCGTGGCAACCGATCGGGACTCCCCCGTCACAGTCTCCACACATCTCATCGGGCTCCATTTCAATGCATCCGGTTCGAAAATACTTGCTCCTACAAGGATTCATAGAAACGCGAACACACACCTCGAATTCCTCAGTCGATCCTTCGTACCAACGAAGAGAATCTTTCATGGCAAAACTCCTTTCTTTATAGAAGGACAATACTGCTATTATACGGCATGTAAATATCGCGAAATCGGCAAAAAACATAGGCCGCGTTGTTAGCGCGACCTATGCCTTTGGAGCTTAGGATACTCTGATCGGGAATCAGAATATCCGTGGAATCTGCCCCGATGCCTGCCGGTCGAGAACGTCCTCCTTCTGGAAGACAATAATCATCAGCGTAACCGCCGCTGCTCCGACAACCTTGATCACGATCTCTGGCGCGATTGGCCGCTTCCTTTCGTTGCGGGCCCTTTCAAGCCTTTCGATCGATTTCGAATAGGTTTCGAAGTCGTCGTCTGACGCCTTCAGATTGCTGATCTTCTCGATTTCTCGGTCGATCTCGTCCTTCAGGGGGTCGGGCTTTGTCCACGGAAATTTCATAATTTCTCCTTTCATAGTTGGCCTACGACTCCATTATAGGCCATGTTTATCACGCGAATTACATAAGCTCGTTGACCTTCTTCTGAACCGCATCATACTTGGCTCCGAGGATGGTCTTCCTCACATTCCCATCTCCGTACGTACCTGCTATGACTTCCTTTGCAAGCGTGTTGACAGAACACCTGGAAATATGATTGATGACCTTCATAACCTCATCATACCTGTCGCCCAGCTCCTTCTTCCTAGTCGCTCCGATTCCATACTCTCCAAGCATCGTCTCATAAACGAGAGTCAAGGTTGACTTTCCGGAAAGCTTGTTCTTTGCCGGCTTGGTCGTAGTCGTGGAAGAAGGCTTCTTAGTGGTAGTCGTAGAAGACGTAGACCCCTTCTTGGCCGCCGTGGCATACTCGTTCCACCTCTCCTTGGTGAGATAGAATATGCTGGCATCGATGGCCTTGCCTGCCATGTTCAACTTGTTAGTAAACTGCCATCCAACAACCGTGCAACCCTTGGTGTATCCCTTATAGGGGAACTCTCGGGTCGTCCAGGTGGTTGACGGCGGCGACGGGTAACCTGCAACCCACATACCGCAATGCTTCTTCACATAATCGTTCACATAAGTGTTTATGAACGAGGCGCTTGCATAGACCACACACCAGATACCGGTAAGCGTGTGAATCCTATCGATGAATGCCTGGACCTGAGCCTTGGAGCATGCAACCTCGACATCGAGAATTGGGATTCCCTTCTTGAAATATGACTTGCAGTTCTTGTAGAACCAGTTAGCCTCGGTAACGCCATGCCCCCTGAAGAAGTGATAGAAACCGAAGCACTTCTTGGAGGTAACGATCTTCTTAGCCCAAGTATCGAAATATGCATCCTTGAAATTGGTGCTCTCGGTTGCCTTGATGATAAGACCATCGCTCTTCGATAGAACGGTGTTAACGTTGATCCCGCCCTGCCAATGTGAAATATCCGGAATCTTAAGCGTCATCTTCGCTCTCCTCCCAATCCGCGTCGTCATCTTCGATCACGACATCTTCCTCGATCTCGTCGAGAAGTTCCTCGGTCTCCTCGGGCTCGTCCTTGGCCTCGTCGACGAGCATCCTATAAACCCTGTACGAAAGCTCTCCGGTCATGGGAAGACCATTCTTGAACTCGAAGTTCTGTATGGCACCCTTGGTGGCCTCATCGACAACGCCATTGACCTTGACTAAATTGGAGACTTTGTCGTGAAGAACCCTCTGGGCATTTTTCACCTTTTCGAAATCCTTAATCATTCCTGACATGCGAAACCTCCCTACAAGTTTTGCTATAAAACACTCTCATTTTGACGGAATCAATTGAAGCTCTCCGTGAAGATCAGAACGGAACTTCCAAGCTCGTCCGTACAAGTTAAGACCGGACTTCCAAGCTCTTCAACATAGATCAACGTCATGATCCGACCTCCTCGATCAGGGAATCCGATACCCAGAACCTATGCATAGCTCCCTTTACGATTGTGGTTACATCATTATTCGGATCTTGATCGTCTGCATTATCAACATTCTTCCAAGTAAACTGGAAGAACGCGTTCTGTCCGGAAACCAAACTCAAAGATTGGGCTTCCGTTAACGTAAATGTCACATAGTTTCCGTTTTCATCGGAAAGTGGTCCAACGACCGTCGGCTCGATCAATACGAGATTTTGGGCAACTGCGACATACGCCGTTCCCAAATCTTCTGGATCAACCGAGGAAGGAAGATAGATTTTGAATGTCGGTGTTTCCCCTCTTGTTATCTTCATCTATTCCTCCTATCTGAACATCTGGTTAACGCGTTTCTGAACCGCGGCATAATCATAACCAGCAGCCTTGAGCTTCTTCTTACGGGTCTCTCCGTTACCCCACTTACCGGCGATGACCTCCTTGGCAATGGTGTCGATGGACTTCTTTGTGGTCTTCTTCGCAGGTTTAGAAGTCGTCTTCGACTTGGATTCCTTGCTATCCAGCTTTCCGTTGTAATGGATGATCATCTTCCAAGGATAGTTGTAATATGATCTAACCCAAGACTCCTTTCCTGTTTGATCTCCGACCTTACCGCCGTATGCCCCGCCACGTTCATTGATACGGAACTCGCTGAGAATATCGGGATGCTGAGTCTGACACATGGCAACGTGATGACCAGGAGACAAATATAAATCCCCAGGCTCTGCAAGGAAGCTCATAGGCTTCCTGACGAATAGACCAGAGGCGACGAAAACACGCTCGATGTTCTGCGTATTAACCGCACCATCTAGAGCATGAGCGTATTTCGTGTTCGCTAGAACCGCTTTCCACGCATCGATGGAGGACGAAGAACAGTCCCGGTCTCCAATCTTGATGCGCCACTTTATTCCACCAAGGGAGCCGGAAATATAACCCTTGCCAGTTTGCCCCCACCTGGAGCCGAGGGCCATGGTGTATCCGAAACCCGGGTTAGTGCACATCTGCTTATGCGCCGCAGCAGCGGCTTTTCCATAATCGGCCATTCTACACCTCCTATGCTATTCTCTTCCAAATATAAACGACCATGTAAGGTGGCATGTTGTTATGCGCGGCTCCATCAGCGTTAGATGGGTTGCTTGTAGTAGCAGTGGCAGTTGTCGATATTGTATGACTATGTGACCCGCCACCTCCAGTGGATTGGCATCTAGTATTGGAAGCTAAATATTTACCACTCTCCGTCATATATGCCCACATTGTAGAAGTTCCTGAATTATTTCTTTCTACTATCTTATGATCATGCGAGGGTATCTCGGATACGGTAAGCGTGTGTCCTCCAGTAGAGGCATTCGGCTTTGCGTAGTTGTGTGAATGATTCTTAGTAGCAGTCTCATTCGGAGTTAATACATGCGTCGATTCTCCGCCATCGATAGTCGGCGTTTCATCATTCACATGATTTACAGAATATGACGAGCCTGCTCCTAGAAGAAACGTGTCCTCCAACTGCTGCCATGTTCCCCCGAATAAAGTGCCAGGATCTGTGTTGTTCACGGACATGTAAATAGAGCCGACTGGGTAAACGGTGTCTATTGTGGTGAATGTGGACTTGCATTTAGCCCAAAACTCGGTTATGGCGGTGGTTGCTGCGAATCCCATAACGCCACCTCCTTACACGCAGATGGCGTCAACCTCTGCGGCCGTCATCTCTACGATATTGTTCTGAACAACTGTGAAATTGGATGCGCTATATGTCGTCGCAGATGTCGTGCAGAACACCATGTCGCCGACCTCGCACGTCTGCCCGACGTACGTACCCGCTGTGCCAATGACCCAGTAGTATCCTGCCACGAACGGAGCCGCCCCGCTAATATCGGTATTGGAATTCGCGATGCCCTGGAAAGCGGTGGCACCGGAAACCTGACTGGCGACATAGCTGACAACAGCAGAAGTGGTCGGAAGATTCGTTGAGGTAGAGCCTGAGGATATGGACGTATCAACACCCTTTGCGGACGCTGCGCCCACCGTATAGCTAGAAGGAGCCAATGCCCCTGACGAATTGGTGACGATGATCTTGTTCGCAGTGGTTCCAAGAGCAGTGCCGACCAACGGAACGTTTCCAACAGCAGAGCCAGCGGTCTTTGACGCGGCAGAGCCAAGCGTAGGCTTGTTCTTAATATAATCGTCTGCTGTCGACGTGGTCTGATTCCAATCAGACTGAACATTGACCTCTGCCCCAGTGGCGATTCCGTTCAACTTGGTCTTATCGGAAGCGCTCATAAGACCTGCTGCGGATGTCGTTGCTGCAGAATATGTGGTATCCGTTGCATTTATAGTAACCTTATCGTTTACAACATCCGCTTCAAGCGTTATGTTATCTCCGGCCTTAAGTTCGAAAGTATCAGTCTTTCCATCGGCGCTTATGGTGTTATCCCCAACGGCAATGTTGGAAAATGCGTTTTGGTTCACCTCTGCGCCTGTTGCGATTCCATTAAGCTTGTTCTTATCCGTCGCGCTCATCAGACCATGAACCGAAGTGGTCGCATCAGAATATGTCGTATCCGTTGCCGCGCCACTGACGATGCCGGTAACATGACCCTTTGCGTCTCTCTGAATTCCGGTTATAACCTGAACGGTTGCTCCGGCCGTTCCAGAAGCCCCTGACGGAGTAAGATCCGAGGCGCTATTGCGAGAAGGAGCATAGTGGTTGTCAACGGACGTGACCTTCGTGTCCGTATTGGTATCGGTGGCTGTGAACGTCACAACGCCTGATGTATCGCTGGAGATCCCCATATTGTCCCCAGCCTTCAACTGAATATAACCTGAAACCGCGGAATTTTCAATCGTCTTGACGTAAGGATCTGACTGAGCGGCATTACCAGTTCCCGTAGAAGCGCCAGCCTTGAGAAGAGCCGTATAATGCGTGTTCGTATCCTCTCCGGGAATGCCAAGAGCCGTAATATCAGCCTTCGCGACAGCGGTTGCTCCACTTACATGACCAGTTCCGTCAACCGTAACCTTATAGAGACCATTAGTCTTAGATGTATATGTCGGATGCGTATAATTATTGGCACCTTCTGCAATACCATTTAATTTTGTCTTATCGTCGGCGCTCATAACACCAGCGGCTGTAGTTGTTGCGGCGCTAATAGTTGCGGCGGAACCAAGGTTGTTGCCAGCATTGTTCTTAAGCTGCATGGAAACAGTGGTCGCAGTGCTCGACGAGGATATACTGCGTCCGAACCACTCTTTACACTTAGCCCACAACTCGGTAATCGCCGATGTTCCTGCTAATGACATGTTTCCTCCTTAAGAAAGCAAATCGGCGACCTGGGCCGCCGTTAAAACATTGGCTTGGATCGTCCGGACCTGATTATTAACTATAATATTCTTGTTGGGATTAGGATGGCCGTCTATCGTATCCGGCTTATCCTCATCTGCCGTATAATTACTTGCACTGGTTCTGGAACCTATCTCCGCAGTGAACGAGAACGATCCCCCTGAAGGGGTCATGGAAGTCCTTACCGGTCTCGAAATATCGAAGTCCACGTCTATTCCAGAATTAACGGTTTCATCAACCGAGTAATCCACACGATTCACAGCATCGAATGAAAATATACCAGACGAAGGAGTCATTGACGCGGATAAAGGCTCTTGAATCTCGAAACTAACTCCGGTATCTGTATCCATAAGGAAAGTTCTAATTAACGACATCCTCGATCACCCCATCTTGAATGATCGCGCCTACGGAGATTCCAACCCATTCAGAAGCCAAAGCGACTCCTCTATCCGTTATCCTCAACTGCATTTGCAGATCTCCTGCAGGAAGGGACAATGTCTGTTCCTGAGTCAATGTGAATGCTAAAATGGAAACTCCCTCATCCACCTCCATTGACATCTGGTCATTAGAGACAACAACAGTTGCCTGATTCGCCTTCTTTCCAATGGCGAGATAACAGGTATACCCTGTAAGATCCATCTCCACGGTTGCTATAATCGTAGGAGTGGTTCCCCTGAAAATATCACTCATTGTTCACCTCCCTAAATATAAACAACGGATCATCGACTATGCTTCTCCTTGTTGATTTCCTTCCTGACATCGTCTAGAATCCAAACATCATCGTCGTCAAGCTCGTGGAAGAGCTGAGCAACGGTTCCGTTACCTCCAAGCTTGGTATACGCATCGAATGTTTCGTCAAGCTCTGCGCGACGTTCAACGGACATCTTCTTATGTTGAACATGATACTTATAATATCCGTCAACGATCTGCGTTCGAAGAAGAACCCTCATCCCCTGCTCCATGGCATCGTCGTGTGTATGCTTCTTTCGAAGGGAATTTCCGAACCATCCTACCGCTCCTGCTAATATCGCTGTTATAACCCACTCGATGCCGTGTATAAGAAATGGGCTCATGAGTGCCTCCTAATGGAATGTTATAGTTAAAGTATTAAACTGAACAGAAATCGGAGTATTGTTTGTTGCCGCAGCTTGCTCCGATCCCGTCCATGCTATCCGTACGAATCCTGCAGCGTAAGCGGTTACTGTAGGACTAAGAGCAGATAAACTTCTTGGAGTATCTGATGTGGACCCGAACAAATATAATCCGCTTCCTCTAACCGTAACAGTCCCACTAACGGTAGTTGAATTAACTCCATAAAGCCTATACGGTAAAGGAACAGCCACATAAGCGCTTTTCTTTGCGTTTGTCAAAAACCCATTTACTATTATACCGCTCATAGTTATCGAATCACCGGCAGTTTTAGCCATGCCTAGAGCACGAGCAGCGGCGTTTGCCGAGGTTGCTCCGGTTCCTCCGTTTGCTATAGCTACTGGAGAAAGTGCGAAAGTTCTTGTATCGGTCCAACTCTCAGTTCCGGTATCAAAAGTTTGCCTCGCAATGCCTCCACTTTTAGACATATAAAATCTATAAGTCGGAATTCCAGCCTCATCATACATATCGAAACACAAACTCGGCCAGCTAGTAACGCTAATAACTGCTGCTCTTTTCCAAAACGAATAGTCCGAAGGGAGTTCTGGATGTAATTCATTTGTTATTATTAACCCATTAAGAGCGGCCTCGTCACATCTCATATTTCCACCAATATTGGTTCCGCCATTCCAATCTACAGAAAAAGCATTAGATGGTCTTGAAGCGGAATAACCATTACCGATTATAAAAGCATGTTCACAATCTGCTCCTGGTGTATCTGGAAAGTTATGCTTTCCGATTACTACTTGATTATTACCAACGGCACTAAGACCATCTCCAATAGATGCTGTATAAGCTCCTGGTTGTCTTGCAGGAGAACCTACCGATAATGTGGCCGATGCGGTCGTTAATTGCCAAGAATAAGATCGTTCATAATATACGCTTACTGCTGTTATTTGTGCTGATGTAGCTTTAGCAAGATATATAGAATATTCTATTGTGTCATCGCCATCATAAATAAACACAGCACGAAGACCAAGATTTCCCATTTCAGAATCAGATCCCCACAACATTGGGATTACAGCGGTTGCTGTTATAGTAGAAGAAGTTCCTTTTGTAAATTCAACGTCGTCTTCTAATGTAATCTCAACAGAATCTAGATAATCGCCATAATGCGAACTGGACCAACTTCCAGAAACAGTGCAATTATAAGTATCAGCCATCAAATAATCGAACCAAAGATAATTGTCTCTATAATAAGCGTCATGTAAAACCATAAAATTACCAATTGTAAATGTGTGTCCATTAGGAGGAACACTTGGAAAATCAACATTTGATAATTCTAGTTCTCCTGTTATAGCAAGATAAGAACTGCTCGCGCTTGGAGGTAAAGAAGTAGCAGAAAGAGCAATGTCTTCATATTCTGTTGTTCCATCATATCCGCTTTGAGTATTAGTAACGGAATCCCCAGCCAATCCAAAAGACACAACAGTAGCATCGTCTTCGTTCTTTTGGAACACTCCAATATCATCAAGAACAAGATGTGGTGCATCCGTTTTTCCAATTTGAGCGTTGCTGGCTCCGAATCTAGCCGTTATGTTTTCAGAAGCATTTCCTTCCCCATCATAAAAAGCAACATTCCCTTGAGTGTACGCAGCTATGTTTTTTAAGGCTTTTCTAAGTAATAAACCAACAGAGCCAAATAAAGAATTAAACCCGCTATGATAATTTTCAGAATTAGGATCATTCCATTCATCCTGAGTGACCTCGGTAACATGAGCTCCGTTATCGTCATTCCAAAAATGCTGTCCTGTAGCCTCGGCAACGGCTTGTGCTTCCTCTGCGGCTATATTGGCAGCATCGGCAATCTCTCTTGCTGAATCGGCCATGGATATAGACGCTGATGTCTTTCCTTTTAAGATCTGAATATCGCTTTCGGTTTCTAAATTCAATTCTTCAATGGCTTCTTCTATCGGGACAATTTGGTCTGAGACCACCTCATCGATTTTATTCATCGTCTTGTTATTCTCAACATCGATAGCTCTTCCAATCGTTCCTTCTTGCTCAACGGCGATCTTTATCTCCTGATTGGAGACGTTCTTAGCCTCTTCGGAGCCGATTGATGGATCGTCCATGTTCCCAAGGATGTTACACTTGCCATTCTCGATGTTTATGCTAACAGAATCTCCTATTTTGACGGAAGAAAGCAACTCGCCATTCACCGGAGTTTCCTGTTCAGAACCGGAGATGGAAACCCATGGTGTTCCTTCGGAGTCGATCCTGACGACTTTCCCGGTTTTTATCACCGAGGATTTTTTCGTCTTTTTATTTATCTTCGACTCAACGATGTCGCTTATCTTGTTTGCGAGTTTGGTTGCCGGATCGTTCAAAGCCATATCAATCCACCTCCCATAACACGGATTCTTTTCCTGCCGTTTCCGATATTGTTATTCCCTTTCCACAGGTAAGGCTTTGCTTGAGAACTCTCATGTTTCCGACAAGACCGGCTCCTTCTATCGAACCGGTAACCATATCGAATGGACGGACGTCTGGCCAGTATTCCCTCTCGTATTCCTTCTCGACAACTATGGTAGATACGTTCTCAAGTTGTCTTTTTGCATACTGTTCCAACGACTCTCCGTTTATCAAGCTTGGGTCTTCTTCAACCTCTTCTACTCTTATTCCAAGGCGATTCACGGTAGACACCTCGGAAGTCTGAAGATCATTCACAACCTCAACGGTTTCTCCATTATAGGTAACCTTGTAGACGTTTGGAATCTCGGTTAAGTCGTTAGACTCGTTAATCTCCGGGAACAAGATGCAGGCATGGGCTTGATCTAGAATGAGCGAGGCCTCGCTTGGCTTCTCCTGTACAGTTATGTTACCATAACCATCGAGTTTTATGCACCAACCAGCCGAATCCAGAACGCCCCACACAACATCAAGAAGCGTCGATGAGCTATCGAACACTATATAATCGTCTAAGGTGAAACTCCCGATTGCCGAGATGTTCGTTCCGAAAGGAAGCGACCGTCTTAAAAGCTTGACGCAATATTCCGCCCCATTGGAACCTTTTGGGGCGTATTCGCCATCTTCCATGTACATCTTCGATGCTGGCCATAAAACAGATTGGCCATTAAGACTTATGACCTCTCTATTCTTATCAAATGTCTTACTTGCTTTTCCAAGAAGGAAAGTTCCCAAAATCTCTAAATTTTCACTCCCATTTTGACTGACGATCATCTCCACTCTGTAGAAGGCGAAAGGTAATGATGCTCCAACTTCTTGAGAAACCTCGAATGAAGCAGTCTCAAGAAGCGGAACATCATCTGAGCAATCTCTTGAGATGGAGATGGAGTCCACACCAGTTAACTCGTCCTCATCTGCCCAAGTCAACGGATTAACCTGCATAACCCGCCAATTGGAAGCGTAAGATTTTGTCCAATCAGTTGGCATGTTTCCATCTCCTTTCTTTTAAGTACCGCTCTCTTCTGTTTCTTCCTCTGTCTCTTCAGGTTCTTCTATCGGACCATTATAGACAGCAGAAAACTCATCCACGAAATCTATCTTCGTGTAACTTAAACTAATGCTTGCGGTTTTTGATGTGCCTTCTTGGGAGATCTCTGCAGTAACGTTTGCACAGAACGCATCCCCATAAGGAGTTCTTACAAACACAGGTCCAGTATAGGTGGCAAGTTGACGACAAAGATCTAATCTTTCTGCACCATTTACGTCTGAGCAGTCAATGTTACACATGATGGTATCGAAACTTCCAGTATTCGTGCTCCCAGAATTCCAATAGCCAGTAATGGTTCCATCCATATGAACGCGATTCTCGAAATCCTTTTCGTATGAACTGGAAACGTTTAGATTCCATGGAAGCTCTAAATGCTTCGATCCGCCATCCCAATCAAGAGTCAATCCGTTATTAGTAATGGAATATGGAAGATCCAAGAACTCGATGTCACCATCTACAGTTCTGGTCATCAAGGTATACCATAAATCTATTCCATCGCCAAGATCGTCGAAAATTGTATTGATATACATGGAATATGGAGGATAATTGTCGACTATCGTCGTTCCGAATTTGGCTCCCTCGTATATGAGCTGTGCTCCGTTTCGCGTTCTGCGGTATATATCGCAAACATCGCTTTCCGAATGATCTACCGTGGAAAGCGGAGTTATCGCAATCGAGGGGCCCGTTCCAATCTTACTAACCCTGGAAAGACTATTTGGAGCCGCAGCTTGATGGGTCCAGTTTATGGTAAATCCAAAAGATACCTCTTCGGATATGAGACCGGTTGTGCTTTCATATAATGAGACGTATAGAATATAACTTCCATTGTCTATCAACTCTAATGTTGGCATCGATACACTAGCCATAAGGGATGTTCCGGCGGGAGGTTCTACTCCAGGATCGACTTCCAAGAAAGCCAAATCATCGATCACCTTAGTCCATATACAATCCCCGTTTGGCTGGTAGATCTCCCCATCAGGACGTACTTGCATGATTCCCTGAGATTCCAACCTGGCAAACGCTATTAGATTTGCCCTATCTGAAAATATAGAAACTCCAAGAGGTTGCGATCCGACGATGTTGATACCATCCACAATCGTTGAATTGACGCGGACTCCACAAATCGGAATCGTTTCTAATCCGGAAGGGGACGTTGAGCTAACCCACTCTCCACCAGTCGTTATGGATATGGTAAACGAAAGACTCGTTATGTCATCGATGGTAAGCTCATTATCTTTGAGAATCAAATTGTCGAGTTTGCTGTAAAAATCCTCCCAGGAAATTCCAACAGACCCGATAGAACCCTCTCCTTGGGAAAGTGGTATTGTTACAGAGTAGGTCTGAGATTGAGAATCCTCAGCACTAACAGTACAATTCAAAATATAAGCTTTCTGATTTCCATATGCTTGATGCATCCATGACACCGAGAAATCTTTTCCAATCACTACAGGATTTGGAACGTTGAGCACCACGTTATCAGGAATGGATAATGGAACAGCCTCGAATGTTTCCGTATACTTACCATGCGATTCGTCAGACTTCCTTCTCGCACGAATATAATACTTTGTCCCCTCTTCGAGATCTCTGATAATGGCGGTTGCCTTATATTTATAGGTTTCGGAACCTTCTATCTCCTCAAGCAGCCAATCAGAATCAATCACCTCGAATGTCTCTGCTCCTGACGAGCTTATCCAAGCATCCTTGTAGTCGCTATAGGATATCTCTGTTTCCGTAGACGAATCGTCGTACCAACCAAGAGTTAATCTAAGACCCTGTCCATCTTTCTCAGATTCTATTGAATCTATATAAACAGTATCCTGATTAACTGGATACGGCGTTACAACCTCCGTTACGCCGGAATACGGACCATAACTATCTCCATTATCCCCACTCATATAACGTCGAACCTTGAAATAATACCTAGATCCTGAATCAAGATTGGGAATGGATATGGTTCTATAAAATCTTATGTTTTCATTCGTGGGCGCCTGAATATATTCCTGTCCTGCTCCTGGAATATTTTCTAAACCTATAGTACCAAAATAAGGCTCTAATAAAGTATAATATTGATCTTGGTCTGTGTCTTCAAGCTTATATATTTCTGGACCGCTGGTTGTCTCCCAAGCATCGATTCTCTTAGAATATGAGATCTCCGTTCCGTCCGAATCATCGTCTCCACGACTTGTTGTTATTGCAACAGTAGTCCCATCGCTTGAAGGAGATATCGAATCTATATAGGCTCTATCATCCTCGGCAGTCATGAAAACAGACCAGGCGAATTCTTGTGTAGAATACCTAGCCCCGGACGCATAGTTAATTCCATAAGAAGTATTAGAACTATCCTTCAGGAATCTTCTAGCGTCTAAATATAAACGATCTCCCTTCTTCAATTCATCTATGATCAAACTTAACGATCCGGTATGATGCTCTTCATCGATTGACGTTGAGGGAAGTTCGGAATCTAGAACATCGAACGTGGATATCGATCCTGTTGTCAATGCCTTGGGGCCATACTTGGTAGACCACATTATTTGGGTTCCGTTCGTTCCGTACTCATTGGTGAACGATACATCAACGACCATTGATTCCTTATCTTTATCGACAGTCACTCCCTCGAATTTGCATGTATCCTGTCCAGAAGTGGTGTCGCTCGGATCGAAAACCGTTATGTAGTTATTAGTATCGTTTGTATAATATACGTAATCACTTTCAAGATCCTGACTTGGAATTGCCGGAGAACCAGAGCCTTGAGTAAGAATCCTCTTGAATCTAAGCCTGTATTTCGATCCGTCTTCCAGACCAGAAAGCGTGAAGACGTGCGTATGCGATCCTGGGGAATCCAATCCCTCCTGATCCGGATCGTCGACATCGACAATTGTCACTCCTTCTGTCCAAGAAGTGTCGCCACTCTTTATGTATTCCAGAACCGATTTATCCGATCCTTTCTGATTATCTACTCCCAAGATAGAATACGATCCGCGATTCCACGTTATCTTTGCCGTTATCTTACCGCTTAACTGAGAACCGACATCATCGAATACAATACTCGAATCTGATTTGATATAATTCCGAAGAATATCATCTGCGGAGGGAACTGTAAATGGAGAAGCATCTAAAAGTTTTGCGGAAACTCCGTTCGAATTTTCATTAAGTGTATAATAAGCCCATTTTCCATAAGACTCGACGGATGGATTAACATCGTTCGAGCATCTTGCTCTGCAGGCTCTTAAAATATACTTGGAGCCTGTTGTTAGATTGTTTATATACCACGAAGTATCATGATCTCCATTTGTAGTTCCCTGTATTCCTAAATCAACATCTTTTAATATCGTCTCGTTGGAGAATTCAAGCGACGCATAGGTGTGGGGTTCTATCAATTCGGCATATGAATATACCACAGAATTTGATGTGGGGGAACCGTCCTTGAAAGCCTTGGATAGATTACATAGGACTTCCACAGTTCCTGAAACGATATTGTTGTTTATGGATAATGTGTTTATCTTCGATTGATCGGCGCCTTCCGCAGATGTAACAACGGTGGAGGCCATCGGATCGGAATATATATCGTAATTATCGTGTGTGCTTTTAACCCTATACCACACGGTCTTTCCGCTCTCAGAAGGCATTGCATCGTTAACATTATCGGTTAAACCAGTGCAATACCCATCATCAATCGCGTTAGACACATCTGACCAAGAAGTTGTATTATCCGGGGAGGTTCCGGTATCAACGGATGCTCTCTGAAGCTGAACTTTATCGACCACATGAAAGGTTTTGTTATGATTGGTTTCGAATTTAACATTGATAACCTGACCGCTTACATTAACGCTAGATATCGTTGCTTGTGCCGGATGTGCCCATATATGGCAAGCCGAACTTTCCTCATAAGATCCATCTGCAGCTATAGATGGCTGATTTATAGCGGAATCTCCTCTTGGCCCTCTAGCCTTGGCCTTGCATATAACCTTTATACATTGATTATAAGATAAATTGGTTGCTAGCTGAAGATTGAATCCTTTTGTGATCTCTGATGCTGTATATGATTTACCATTGATTTTCTTATTATCACTATCTGTTTTCCAAGTATAATTTTTATCCCATACACCATTTGCGTTTCTTACTTTATACCCAAGCCAAACAAGCATATCGGTTTTTGGCTTCTTATCAGAAGACGTAGATTTAATCGTGAAATTAACCGTCCCTGTATCGGCATTGATGCTCTTTGATATAGATGGTTTCGCAGGAACCTCAAGCTTATAAGATTTACTATCATTGGGTCCAGCGCCTTCGCCATTTGATCCATGGATCGTAAATGACACGGTTGTTAAATATTTACCGGCTTTCTTTGGATAGAAATCGTTTAGGCTCATTGTCCAAGACGATGATGTATCTCCTGATGCTCCTAGCTTTACGGTCGCCTTTTTTACAATAGTGCCTACGGAGTTTGAGTTTTTCTTTCCGTTCCATACCCATTTCTTCCACTGATAATAAACATGGGTGAAACGATTATTCTTCTTACCAGACTTAGCATCTGCTGGAATCTTCCAACTCTCCTTGAATGTATTTCCGCTCTTTGTTGGAGCACCAAGAGAGGAGACCTTCAAAGAAGGCTTCTTGGTTATCTTAACATCAGCCATCTAAATATCACCCCTCCATGTTGGTTGCCGTCTCAAGCTTTCCGACGACACGGTTGACGAACATATCCATAGACTCTCCTGGTTGCTGGACGATCTTCATGTTGTTGTACTGGTTAACTACATTTCCAGAAGAAATATTAGCTTCCATGGCCTTGGCGTCTTGGGCTCTTCTTCTATTGGCTATAATATTGGAAGATACGGCATAAGCATATGCCCCACTAAGCATATTGGAAATATCGTTTGACTTTCCTATTACATCCGTAAGGTCGACCACTGGAGTTATAACAGGCGAAGAATCCATATCGTTTTCTACAATACTTGAAACTCTATCCGCAAGAAGGGACGCCGATTTAGCAGCGTTTCTAACAACAGCTCTTGATGCATCCTCAACAAGACTCGCCTTTTTATATATACCAACTGCTATACCTTCTGGAATACTAACACCGATTTCATCTCTAAACAAACGAGAAGGAGAATTGATATCCGCCTCATCTTTTGCGGCGTTTTTGGTCTTCTGAATAAGTTTACGAGCATAAGATGTTACGCTACTTAACATTTGCGACATACCGCTAATGATACCACTTACTATTCCATTACCGATAGAAGTCCATCCGACAGAACTAGCGCTAGCTTTGGCGGAATTCACAATACTTTTAGCTTTTGCGCCAATTGTTCCTTGTTTATTCCCCATACCTTTAACTATACTTCCAGTCATATTGGATGCTAACAGAAGACCGTTAGCAACGACATCACCATGAGCCTCTTTAACGGCGTTATATTGCATCTTCTTATGAGCCGCTGCTATCATGGGGGCCCTATCTTTCAAACTTTTAATATTAGAGTCTGACATCCATTTGGCAAATTTATCTCCGTATTTTTCAATAGCAAGTTTTGTGCTTTCTTCTTCGTCTTTAGTCGCTTTTATATAAGCACTTCCTGCTCCTGTAATCTGAGCAGAAGCTGTTATGTTTACCTGATTTCCAGTTTGTGAAGTATAGAAATTTTCAGCAAGTTTTGCCCCCGTTTCCTTAGCGCCAGGAACGGTTGCGTTTATTAATCCATTAAAGAAGGTATTGGCGAATCCATTCACCATATCTCTTATTCCGCCACCCTCCATCCATCCAGTGAATCCTTCGGACAGAGAATCGCCAATTTTGCTCATAACGTCGCCGAAACCCTCGCTATCCACATAGTTCGAAATTCCTTCGGCGATTCCCTCCGGGAGATGTTCTGCCTCATCGGCCATGACGGTCGAAGGAGAGTGTATACCAAACATTGCCTTGAAGAAATGAATTATAGCATTCTTCAATTTCTGCATTGCCGGTTCCATTCTAGTTGCAGCATTTTCAAGACCGTCTGCGATTCCCTCAACAAGAGCGACCGCAAGATCCGCACCGGCAACGGTGACGTCTACTATATGATCTTTCAAAGAAGTCATCATGGCGATAATGAGATCTGTCATGGCTTGGCCCATTGCCTGAACGCCAGGAATAAGACCCTCAATGATCGCAATCGATGCTTCTGATAATTTTTGTCCAAGAATCGGAGCTTTCTGAATGATAACATCGGCCATTCCTGTCATCATATCAAACGCAAGCTCTCTAAGTTTAACTCTAAGATCCGCAGTAGCATCATGGAAAGCATAAACAAAATCAGTGAATGCTTTGGCAAACGAAGGCGCCATAGCAGCTAATTCTTGAGCGACAGCCAACATTCCTGCGACAAATATAGCAGACATTTGAGGAATCAATGCGGTTATACCATCAAGAAGTATCGTTAAAGCAGCAACTGCTTGGGTCGCGCCAATAGTTCCGGCTGTACCCAACATTGTGAAGCCCCATGCAAGAAGCGCGAAGCCTCCTCCTATAAGAGCAATAGACAAACCAAACAATGCTAAAGCTCCACATAAAGCGTAAATTGCAAATATTATACCACTGCCTGTAAGCACAACTGCTGCGAGAGCAAGCACGCCAAGAACAGCAGCCAAACCAAGAACGCCCTTTAATATGCCGGCCAAGGGAACCTTTGAGAAAATAAGCATCGACAAAGCCAACGCAATCATAGATCCACCAAGCACTCCGAGCATAGCGGCCGTCTTAATCGACATCGCTCCTGTTTTGTTAAATATCCACATTACTCCTGCTAAAGCCGCAAGAGCGGCACACGCTTTAAGCATTCCAATCAAGAACAAGTCTGCTGGTATTAAAGCGAACACCAATATAGCTCCTGCCAAAACATAAAGAGCCGCAGATATAATAGCAAAGGCTGCCGCAGATTTCACAACCTCCCTTTCCGGGAATGCATATAAAACGCCACCAATGGCGGCTATAGCACCGGCCACCTTTATAATACCATCAACAAACATATCAAATGGTATGAGCGCATATATCATTATGGCTCCGGCAAGAATATATAATGTCGTTGAGATTATAACTAAAGAAGCGACAGACTTCATATCTATCTTGACCTTGTTTGCCAACTTCATAAATAAACCAAGAACGGTTAATATAGCGGCAACAGCAACCCCACCTTTAACTAATTGACCAATCTCTAATTTACCGAGTGTCGAAATAGCTTGGGCAAGAATCCAAACCGAAATAGCCAGAGGAACCATAGACATCACTGTTTTCTGAAGCCTCTCGACCATCGTTGCTCTTGTTAGAATTCCCTTTCCTTCTTTTCTACCGTCAACAAGCCTGGCAAGGACATACATAGCGGCCATTAATGCAATAAGGCAAACAGCCATACCGCCAATACCTCTGACCATAGCATCCCACGGCATGGTTCCAAGCTTGTAAACGACCCTTCCAAGAATCAATATGGCAATGGCCATAGGAACCATGGCTAATGCCAACTGGGTTATGTTACTAGGTTTGAATGAGCCAGAAAGCTTTCCTCCCTTTAAACTAAGGCTTCCAGAAGTAGCCGTAAATGTGGTCATTGCTTTCATGGCAGCAACGAGAAGAATGGTTATTCCAGCAATAGCTCCTATTGCAGCGGCAATCTTATCCGATGGTATAGTGGAAAGAAGCCATAGAGAAGCAGCCATAACGCCAATAGCTAAGGCTATATTAAGAAGGGCTTGTGCTTTAAGCTTCTTCTGGAATGCCTTTAAAGTATCTCCTAAATGCGTAAATAACGTATCTATCTTTGATATAAAATCACCAAGCTTATTTGGGAGTTCGGCCATACCAGAGGCAAATTTTCCAAGATTCTCGGTTATTCCCTTAAAGGCTTTCTTAGCATCCCTGAACATTTTCAATATATAAATGAAATACGCACCGAACGCGGCAGTAGAAGCCCCTCCCAAAAGACCGCCTAAGGTAAAATTGGAGAAGAATTCCTTTATCCCAGCAAAACCCTCTTTTAATTTATTGATAAATCCTAAGAATTTCTCCTTTAATTTGCCGAAGAATTTTATAATATTATCAAAGGCCGTAACTATAGACGCTCCGAAATTTCCAAATCTCTCCTTTATTCCATCCAAAGCACCATCAACACCATTAAGAGCATCTCTTACAGAATCTCTTAAAGTCTTGATTTTTCGAGGAAGTGAAGATATAAAGTTTTGAAGTTCTTCAAAACGTTTCCTAAGCTTATAAAGAACTGCTCTATACTCATAGATTCCCTTTGTCTCCCACTTTATTCTCATTACTTCCTTGAAGTACTTTATATGACTTACAAATTCATCGAGTAATGGGAACGCATTTCGTATAGCATCAAAGAACGGTCTAAGACTATCTTGGGCAATGGATTCTTTGATAGCTTTGCCAATTCCTCCTATTTCTGGAATTAATGGTTTGATAAAATCAGAAATCCATCCCGTTCCTTTTAATACAACATCATAGAATGCGTGAAGCTTATCGCCTATCCAGTCTATTAACTGACCTATCTTCCTTATAACAGTTCTTATAATAACGCCAAGGAAATCTATAGCCGTGTTAATTCCATCTATAATATCAATCGTTTCCCTACCGGTATTCAGGAATGAGAATATAGTGCCTACAAAATCAGCGACCAATCCGACAAGTTTGAATATAACGCCAAGAATAGATCCTAGAATAGATCCTATATTCTTTATAATCGTAACGCCTACAGAAAGAATCTTGAAGATGACTTCCATAACTGCTTTCAACTTTTGCTGAGCGTCTTCATTCAAGATTAACGATTCAGTAAAGCTCTTAAATGCCAAAGTTGCCTTTTCAAGAAGACCTGCTGCCTCTTCTGCGGTCATGCCAAATATAGCATTATAGGCATCCATTATTGGTTTTCCGATGCTCTTTATAGAAGCCATTATGTTATTTATAGCGTCGACAAGAGCTTCTCGTCCGCCTTCCTCGGCACTAGCGGCGCTCCAAATTTTAAGAACATTATTTCTAGCATCCGCGGTCATATCGATAAACGCACTTAGTTCCTTACTTATATCAGTGAAGAACCCCCTTGCCTGCTCGAAGTCACCTATGATATATCGCCAAGTTGTTGCCCAACCAGAACCAAGCGCCTCATCGACAGTACTCATCAACTGACTAAAAGTCTTAACCTTAGTCGCAGCTTCCTCCGCCATCTTCGCTTCTTTAAGATAGTAATAAATCTGATCGGCAGATAGATTGGTGTATTTTGCTAATTCTATAGCTTGTCTTTTGAAGTTTCCGGCAAGATCGGTTCCTGTTCCCTTTATCGTAACGCCATGCCAAGCTTCATCATGTTCGAAAAGGGCAAGAGTACTCTCACGAAGGGCTTCTTTTTCCTTATCAGACGCATTTGATATACTAAGAAGCCAATCTGTAACGCCTTTCGATGTCATTTTCGCAAGAGTTTCATTTAAGATTTCAGCAGTGATCCAACCTTGTTTTAAACTTTCTCTAAACGATCCTGCGTCTTTTATTAACTTATCAACTTGAACACCATGAAATCTAGCAGTAGATTTCAAAGCATCTTGGAACTTCTGACCACCCATACCAGCGTTGACAACGGAATTCCAGTCTTGAAGCTTTACGGTACCAGACGCAATAGCCTGAGAAAGCTGATACATAGCGGTCGCAGCTTGCTGAGAATTCGAACCGGAAACTGCCGCAAGATTTGCGATACCCTGAATCGACGAAACGGAAGTTTTAAGATCAACACCAGCAGCCGTAAACGTACCGATATTCTTGGTCATTTCGGAGAAATTATAAATAGTCTTATCGGCATAAACATTTAACTCATCTAAAGCTTCGTTAACTTCCTTTAACGTGGTTCCCTTCGATGAAGTATTAGCCATTATGGTCTGAATGGCATTCATCTGGGTCTCGTATTCTTGGAAACCGCCGATTATAGGACCGAAAGTAAACTTCTTTATTGCGCCTAATAATTTCTGAGTCAACATCGAAGAAACTGTAGCCAAAGCAGTTGTTCCTATAACTCCCAAAGCTTCGAATCTCGACGTTATCTCGCTAACTCCAGTAGCGATAGAAGTCAACGCGGTGCTTGCACTTGTACTAAACTTACTAGTGGTTTTTGAAGAAGTATTGAACGAACCGTTAAGCCTCTTTAATGAATTCTCAACAGAAGTAAAACCCTTACCGTCGATGTTTGATATGGAACTGTCAAGTTTATTAAGAGACGTTTGAGACTTTGTTATTTCTTTCTCGAATTCCTTATTGTCAAACGTCATCTTGACTACTCGGTTATCAATAGTGCTCACTTATAGGTCACCTCCATCCAAACATCTTCTCCAGCTTTGTTAAGAATCGGAGCCATGGCTGGATTTATATAATCTCTTCCAGGAACATATCCTCCATTATTGGTGGCATGTCCATACTGAATAAGAGCGGCAATGCTAATTCCTTTGTTAACGTTCGAGTTTGTCCAACAAATTCCAGTTTTATTAGACGAATTAGTTCCCCAAACGTAATATCCCCAAGAATTAGAAGTAAGGCCTGTATCAGCAGGAGTAGCAGAAGCCAACGCACCAACTCCCTCTTGCCCATAAGCATCCAGATTTTGGAAGTGTTTATGTGCTTTTATTCTTTCAAAGAAATTCTTAGTATCTTTGAAATTCCCCTTTGACGTAAGATTTATTCTCATGAATAATCACCCCTTAGTATTATACTTGGCTCTTCGAGCAGCATTAAGAGAGCGATTTCTACTATAAATCTGAGACTTGCTCATCTTCTTCTGAGGAGCGTTCTTAAATGCGCAGATCTCAATCAAAGCCATAAGCCTGTTAAGATGCCATTTCTGATATTCAGAAGGTATGTTATATACCGTCATCCAATAGTAGATAAGCTCTGATGTAACTATCTCCCTACTAGGTCGTCCTCCCAAATTAGGAACTTTAGTAGCCGTCATCGGGTCTTCTATATAATCTCCTATCTTTTTAATATTTTCAGAAGACAGAAAAGAATAAACCTTATCATCAACGTTTTGTGTAACAGTCATGCACTTTATGTAATCAAGCATCTCCTCAGGCGTCTTCTCCTCACGCATGAGGAAAGGCTTGTGGTGCATCGCTTCCCATTTAGAAACAGAGACGAGGGAATGCTCAAGCTTTATGGTTTTTTCTGGGATTTCGATAAACTCAGACTTCGATTCATCAAACATCTCTCCAGACGATATCACTATCTCCAGCATCCGACCTCGCCTCCATCTCTACAATGTTTATCTATTGGTTCTCTCCAGCAAGCTCTTCGAGAGACTTCTTTGCCTCTTCGAATTCCTTGTATTGCTGTTTTTGATCATTGGTAAGCTGCTTCTCGGAAACATCCGGAATATCCGGAATGATTCCATTAACGAATTCGGCCATCGCTTTCTCGTTGGTTATAAGCTTCCAGAACAATTCGTCATATGCTGCGGTCTGAGTGAATGCCTCGGCAATCCCAGGAGACTTGACGAATCTCCTACCATCCTCGGACTTCTCGCCGTAAGCTTTGAGAACGATGGATTCAAATGCCTTCAGCATTCCCGCTGCATCATTAGAATCGATCATGTCCTGAATGTCCTTGTCGAGAGACTGGTTCTCAAGTGAAAACTTCATGGCCTCGGTCTTGGTAATGTTGAAATAGAGCTTATCGCTCTTATTCTCGCCAGTAAACGGATCTTCATAAGAAACAACAATACTATACATTGTATCTCTCCTTTCTAGATTGTTCTATCAAAACATGGGAGTGCTAAAAAGCACTCCCATTTTGACGGAATTTCCAAACTTGTTGATTTAAGCAAGCAGAGTGAGAAGCTCGGTCGGAGTCGGAAGCGCGGGAGGAACAGCCGCGGTGCTGCCGTCAGCCGGAGTACCATAAAGCTTCTGCTCAAGAAGCGTGAGCTTCGAAGAAGCAAGCTTGGTGCTATCGATCGTGATGGAAGCGACGGGCTTGTAACCCTCAACGGCAACCTTGGTTGCAGAGATCTCCCAACTGAACGTGATCGCCTCGGGCGAATCATTAACAGTGGCATAGCTCTTCTCGGAAGGCGAAGCGGTGCAGCCGTAAACAAGATGGAGCTTATAGCCATGCTCGTTGAGATCGCTGTCGTTGCCGAGAATCGTACGGTAGCAAAGACCGAACTTCTTCCTCGGCTGCTGACCAAACGTCACGCCGGGAAGATCTTCAACCTCGGCAGAACCATCGCAAAGCGCCCACGCATCCGGATAAGTAAATGCCTCGATCGTGGCACCGAACTCCTCCTCAGAGCGAAGCGACAAATACTTGATATTATCAGCATACTGAGCGGTCTCCTCAGCACCGGAAGGCGACTCGGTAACGGCGGTAAGGCCGTTCCAGGCAACGCCATCGCCATAAGAGGTGCCCTCCATCACATAGAGAACGCCTCGATCCGTACCCGTCTCATATAAACGAGTACCATCTGTATCCCAATTAAGCACAAAAGCAGGAGTAGTAGGCATTATGTGGCCTCCTTTTTAATAATAGATTACGAAAACATCATGATTCAGATTATCCGATACAAAATGCCTATCAAAACGGCACATCGGAAATCTATCAGGAATATCAAGAGTATCTACAAAATCTGGATCTTTGGAGATTACCATTACGTCATAACCTTGAATTCTTGTATACGAACGATTATCGGCATATCTATAATCGCCAGCTCTTTTAGTATATATAATGGCTGGAAATATTAATTTTACATTCTCTGGAGGCTGGAAGTATACATTTGTAGATCCAAGAATCTCTTCAAGAGAATCTTGAAAAGAAAATCTTCTTGGCTCATTACTCATTGTAAACACCACCAATCTCAAGTTTTATCCTTGGGTATTCAATCGCTATAGTGTTTATCTTCCATTTAACAGGATTGCCATTAATAGTCACATACTTTATATAAGCTTGATTTTCTAAAATATAATCATCGGCGACTATGCTTATCTCGTTAGACATAACAAGTTCAGAATTAATGGACTCAGGTTTACTCCATCTTTTATTATTTCTTATAAGATCCCCGACATATGCGATTTCTTCTTCAACAGGAAGATAGACGCCATGACCATCATCGACGGTTCTGACGAATCCTATAGTCCCGTAGAATTTTGCCATGACGTCATCCTCCTTAAATTGTCATTAAAGAAGCGGTTTATACAAAACACTCCCATTTTGACGAAAACACAGAATTAGCTACGGGTGTAATAGGTGGTACCGGACTGAACCGTGGTGTCCTCGGTAAGAGTGTACACATACGGATCAGCAGCGGTGCCAGCGCCGCTACGCTCGTAGTAGCTATTCGCCGGAATCGGATCGCCAGTCTCAGCCTCGGTGACCTCGGTGTAAGTAACAACCTTACGGTAGATCTGAGCGGCCTGCGGAAGAGTCATCGCACCGGACATGCGGGTCTCAAGCAGATACTTCTGCTGGTTGTAGTCGATGTCGAAGTCCTCGAACTGGCTGATCTGGCCGCCTCGATCCGTACCGATGGTGTAGTCGATGAGGTTGACCTTGATTCCCTTGATGAAGTGGTCAACGCTGTTATACTTGTAGACGAAGTCGGCCATCAGCGGAACCTCGATGATCTTGCTGACTCGAAGAGCGGAGCAAAGCTCGGCGTCGGAATCATAAAGCTTGCGGCCCATCTGATCCTTCGTCCAAAGCATCTCGCTATGAACCTCGGGCGAGCAGAAGAAGACCGGATTGCCGGAACCACGATAATCCTTGTTCGACTTCGAGATCTCCTCGATGAGAACCCTGTAATCGCTATGCGCCGAATCGCTGACATCGACCTTAAGCGAATAAAGATCGGAATCACCAACGATCGGGCGAACGTTAGCCTCCTTGATCTTGTCGGGATCATCAGCGGCACGACCATCGCCGATAAGGATGGCGCGAGCGATTTCCTCATCAAGCATGATCCTCATCTCGGACCAGAGCCACGCAATGACATCGAAATCGGTGATGTCGAGAACATCGTCGCGATCAAGCTTCTGCTTCTTGTAGATCGTCTGAGGCGTGGTCTCGCGCTTGGCGGCGGTGATGACCTCATTGACCTTCTGATTACCCTTGACATAACCCCTCGCACGGGCCTCGTCAGCCGTGATGTCAACAACCTTCGAGCGAATACGGCTGAACGGCGTGTGACGGGTACCACCCATAACCGCAGAAACCCAAGCCATCTCGCGCTTGATGAAATCAGGGGTATTGCGAATATCCTTGGCATCCGGGAACAGAATATCAACATTGTCGATACCATACTCCGCGGCATGGGCCATCATGGAATCATGGAACGAACCATAGGCACGTGCATCGGACATAACAGAATCAAACACTTCCATCTTCTGGGAGTGGCTAAGAACGTCGGTTCCATTCTCATTCGAACCCTCGAAAACATTATGCTTCATGTTATCATTACCTCCATCTTCAATATCACTATGCTCAACATCGTCGCCGCCCTCGGTCTCCTCAAGCGCAAGACCGACGAAATATGCGACAACGTCCTTCTGCTCATCACTCATAGACTCGTAAACGTCCATGACGGTGAGCTCGTTGTTATCTGCCATTTCGGTTTCCTCACTTTCATTCGAGTGGGCCATCTCTTCGGTTTCTTCCTGATCATTATCGTTTTCGGAAGTTTCAGGCTCTTCGACCTCGGCAATGAACTCGGTTTCCGACTCGTTCTCGGCGTCATGCTTAACGTAATCGCCATTCTCGGGATTAATATACTCTCCAGTATAGATAATCGCCTCCGGTTCATAGGCGCTTCCATCGGAATGCTCGAAGGAAATCGAGTCGATCATGGCGCCAGGATTCGCTCCTGCGAGAACAAGACTAACTTCTCTGATAACGCCATGTACGACATCCTTGCCGCTCTTGGTCGGAACTTGCTTAAGGTCGTTTGCGTAAATAGATAACGCCTCTATGTCTCCATGTCGGACAAGCTCCTTGGCGTTTGCTCCTTGCTCCGTGTCATTGCACAGACAATAGGCATACACGCCATCGGATCTATTCTCTAAAAGCGCATGGCCTAAAACATTATCACCGGACTCATGCCTATGGTTCCAAACAAGAGGAACCACTGCGCCATCACAATCGTTGAACGCCCCAGGCCGGATCGTCCGGCCATCGGAGCATCGAAGATTGTTTCTGGTGGCATAACCCCCAAAATCATACTTCATACGTACACACTCCTAACTGTTCTGATCCAGCATTTCGGACAAAGCTGCTTCTTCTCTTTCTCTTTCCAAATCTGGGACATCTTGACGGTTGTATCTCTCGTCTTCGACCCATTTTGGTTGGGAAAGATTAGCATTATGAAGCTCGTCGGCCTTAGGATCTTCAGAAGGTCTGATTCCCATAACCGTACGAATATAATTAGCTTCGAGAATTTCGTTTCTCGTAAACTTGTCCGCAATATCGGCCATCTTCTCAGGAGCCGTGAATCTGAACGGATCATTGAAATACATGATTCTTTGGTTCTGAGCTCTTGCGGTCTTGGTTAAGAATTTCCTGCTGATTTCCTGAACAAACGCTTCTAGGATAGCACCTATAACTCGCTTGTAGTAGTTCTGCATTACCTCTTCGCTAGCCAAGCCACTCATAATATCATCGGTCAACCCCAACTGACTATATAGAAGCTTCGTAAGATACTCGATCTGTCCCATAAGATTGTTTTCTACAGCGCGATTCAATTGAGTAACGTGTTCTGTCGCATCTATATAACCTATGCCGTACTTGCTGTTCTCCAATTGCTCTTCGAGTTGCTTCTTCCTGGTTTCTGCTTGCTGTTGTCTAAGTTCAGACTTCAAGGCATACGGAAGTTGGATTATAAGATCCAATTTACCGGAACCAGATTGATCATCAATGGCGTCAAGTTGGTTAAGTTTCTTGATAAGCCTTTGAAGAATTGAATTCGGCTCGTTCATTACCGAGTAAAACGGATTCTCTATGATAGCAACTGCCGATTTCGGCAAATATATCTGCTGTGTCGTAGATCTTTCACTATTCCATCCCTCAACGAGAACCTGCTTTGGAAACCATTGAACAATTTTTCCAGCCCTCACTGACGACATCTTAAAAGAATCCTTGATTCTGACATCGACATCTGTATTCTCTGGAAATATGGCAACATGACCAGTTTCGAGCATCGAATAGAAAACATCCTGCTTGAAGGCAAAAGCCGTTTGATCTATGTTGGCTTCTTCTGTTAGAATATAATTCAACGAAGAATCTACGGTTTCCGAGTATCTACCCGCCTCATCAACTTTTACATGCTCGACTTTGACAGCGGCTGCATCAAGTGAAATCTTATTGTAAATTGAAGCAATTATAGAACGTTGGCTAAGGGTATATGATCGTAACACCCTTGGACGATCTATATAAGCTGGGCCAAGATCGACCGGAAGATCATAGTTTGAAAAAGATTCCGAAGGATCTTTATTCCGAAATGCATTCCAGGCATGTTTCAGCCTTTCTTGTAATGCCAATAGGATCACCTCTCTTCTATAAAGATCGAATCTTTATTCGAACGCGTCTCTATTAAGTTTCCATGCAACATAAGCGTCCATCATAGCGGATACGTTATCAATCTTCTCATTATAGCGACGCTTTAAAAGCTTTCGATTTCCGTTAGTATCTTCAAGAGTAATCGCATTCCCCATTGCAAACGACATTAAAGCTTGATCAAATATCAACAATCTCTCTTCCGCAAGCTTTTTCAATTCACCCAAAGGAACAGATTCTGTTTTTGCACCTTGAATCACCTTTTCAATACCATAAGGCCCGTTTTCCGTTTTCCATCTATTTATGAAGTCCTTTGCATTATAAGGATCGTATCCTATACAACGAACGTCATAGCTTTTCGTGATTATGAACTCGTCAAGATCTTCGTAAACATCCATCATATCCAAAACGGTTCCGTCAAGAACCATTAATGAACCTTCGTTTATAAACTCGTCATACTTTTGACGAATCGCATTTGGGAGTTTCATCAAAGTATGAGAAGTTATATAACTTCGAGTCTTTACACCGAATTCATTTTGGCGCAATGGGAATAAAAACGTAAAAGCACAAAAGTCATCTCCTTGGGATAAGTCAATCCCTAAAGAACAAGGCATTTGCCAAAAGCTTTTCTGACGATGCGGAAGCGTTTCCTCATATGTGAAGAAGTATGTATAACCCTCCATGGGAATGCCGAAACGTTTTGCTAAAATATCATTCCTTGCTGCAGGGGCATTCTCCGCTCTCTCTACATCAAGTTGATATGTCTCGTATGTTACGGTCTTTCCCAAATTAGGATTGGCTTTAAGCCACATGCTAGGATCGCTTACTTCTTTAATATCATCAAGCTTATAATACCATATAGACACGTGAGGATTAACGTATTCTCCTTTTAATATGGAAAGAAGCTCCATCTTTATGGTATCGCCCGCGTTGTTTCTAACAGTTCCTTCAGAACTCATGGCGATTATAAGATAGTCATCAAGCTTTGAAGCGCCCTGTTCAAGAGCGCCTATTACATCTTCCCTAATATCCCCAGAAAGCCACTCATCAACGGTACACACCTTTGGTCTTGCTCCCTGAAGTTTATTAATAGACATAGGACGAACTTCACAAATTGAACCCGTCAGGAAATTTTCGATTCCTTTTTTGGTAGACGCTAATTTGACTCTATCCATTCTATTACCAGTTGTGTTCTGTATGGAACCATCTGTTAAAAACTTGAAATACGGTCCCTTTGCTCTGACGATCGCCGTTCTCTGCGGAGCCATAACCTCTTCTGCTTGTTTCATTGTTGGTGCAGTTGCTATCTGAACCGTGGTGGATGGATCGCAATTGAGAAAGTAACTCTGAAACATAGCGCCATACATGGATTTTGCGGCACCTCTTGCGACTATCAGATATTGCTTGTTGATCAAACGTTTCTTTATTTTTTTATTTATGAAATGAACTCCTCGTCCATTAGGGTTTGGAACGGGGAGAGACCGTTCGACGAAATACCACCAACCAAGGACTTGTTCTCCCCATAACTTGAAAGTGTCAAGAAGTTTCAAATCGCTTCCATCAGTCAGGGTCATCTCGCCTTCGCAATAGGAGATCCATTTCTCAACCGCTTCTGGATCGTAGTAGATTCCTGGATTTTCTATAAGCTGATCGATTCTGTTCATCTCCATTGCGATTTCCTTATTAACGGGAATCTCGCCCTTTAATACTTGATCCCTAAACCGGCCATAGTATACTGGTACTGCATAATTTGATAAAGCCATGACCGGTCACCTCCTACTTAATCTACATCAAAAAGGTCATCATATGCAACATCACCAAATGAGAACGACTTTCTTTCTACAGACTGAGAAGAGCCATAAGTCTTGTTATTCTTAAACTGATTTATGGCAGAGACGCCATAAGATTTATAAGATCTATTATTAGATTTCACCTTACCGCTCGGTCTAGTGTAGGATTTATTATTATATTTAACATCTATCGACGATCCCTTAGAGCTTGAACTCTTTGAGCCCTTGCTTCCAGAGCCACCAGAATCCTTACCTCCAGATCCACCAGAATCCTTACCTCCAGAGCCAGATAAAGCGCTATCTAATAAACCATCAACCATATGCTTTCCAAGTTTAGTCATTCCATAAGTGGTCACATTGCTAAACGAAGTCTTTGCTGAATTCTCCAAAGACTTGGAAATCCAACTACGTCCGCGCTCCCTTTCCTTCGCTGCCATTTCACGAACTTCGTTTTCTTTCTTTAATCTATCTATTCTCTTATTCAATTCAGCATCTGTAAGGACTCCCATATGCTTTGATAAAGTTCTAGCACTCCTGGTATTAGAAGCTATCTTATAAGCATCTGCAATCTTCCGTCTCTCGTCAGTAAGCTCTTCTTTCTTCGTGTCCTTCTTAACTTCTTTAGCTGCAGCACGCTTTGTCCTTATACTATTTATTTTGGCACGGCCTTTCACAACCGTATTTGCAGTTCCTTTCGCGACTTTAACAGTAGCCTTTCCGATTTTAACGGTGGCATGACCTAGCTGGGCCGCTGTTCTTCGGACGCCCCATTGCATACCCTTAATTCCATGATGAGCTAAATACTCATTGGCAGCTTTACTTCCCCTACTAATCAAATCCGCATTGGACGAAAGTGTATCCATATCACACATCCCTCCTTTCAATTTTCTTTAACATTTTTACTCCTTTAAGAATCACAAACTCTCATAAAAAATGTCGCGATTTTTACGCCAATTCTTATTAGCGGCTTTCTTATTTTTCGCGTTTGGCTTTATTTTGAAGAACTTGTTGATCTTCGCATAACCTTTTGCTAATTGCAAAGAAGCTTTTGCTTGCCTATGATTTATTCTAGTTCTCTCTGCTTTAAGATAATTTGCTTTTGCTTTTGGATTTTTCGAAAGGCCCCTGAGAACGGCATTACGACCAACAAATTGAGCAGAACGCGAAGGGTGACGATCACCAAGTCCCTTTAACGTAGCAGAGCTAATCTTTTTAGTAGAATCGGAACGTGTTTTATTAATTGCAGTTTTTGTGGCGCCCTTTAAACCGGAATTAATTGCAGTCTTTACGGCTGCGTCACGAGTCTCATATCTTTTTCTTATTGCCGCTCCTCTATTATTAGCGGCTGTGTCTTTTGCAGTCCATTTCAAAGGAGCGCTCTCCCATTCCGCCTTTACTCTTGCTCCTAAACCTAAACCCTCGATAACCGGATTAGATATCTTCTTATGCTTATTCCACTTCATTCCCTTAACACCATAATGCATAAGAAACTCGGAGCCAGAATTCAAAGTATCCTCAGAAATATACTCTCTATTCGTCTGCTCCGCCATTGTCTAACTCCTCTCCACTCTTCAAATCATCAAGGACTTTCTGTGCCTGTTGCGCAGCAAGAGTAATGTTATTATTCTTCCACCAAGACCAAACAAAAGTAACGATCGATAAAACCGATCCTATAACAGTAAGAATAATATCAGCATCAGCGCTTATGCCACAAATGGTAAGAATAGTGACTATAACAGGAACGACTCCCCTAATAACACCCATGATACATTCTTTCTTACTATAAACGTCTTCCATTTATCTCACCTCTCTACTGTTAATTATACAATAGGATCGACTAAAACATTAAGTCTAAATTCCAATTCGGCAATTTGATCTTTAAAAGCTTGAAGAACGAAAGATGTTGTTGGTGGATCAAACACCATTCTTACTCGAAGATAAACGTATGTTCTGACCGTCTCAAGTTGATCTATATCTTTAAGATAATCAGACCATTCTTCATCTCCTGATGTAAGGGAAAAACCTCTTTCGCCAATTCCAAACTCAGTAAGTATCATAAATACAGAATTTATGTTTCTAATTAAAGAACTATCAAAAGCGTCTACTGTTAGCGGTATTCCTAAATCTTCCTTAACCGACTCTAAAATAACATCACTCATCGAATCCTCCCTTCCTCCAAGGAACTGTATCAAATGGGGTTCGCTCAATAAAATTCGAAGGTATTAGAAGATTCGAATCCCCATAATGTATTGCATTATGCGTTGTTGTCGAAACACAAACCAAGAATTCAGGATCAAAAGCTAAAGGCGTCATCTCATAAATATCCGTTTCTGTTATCGGATTTATATGATGAACTATTAGACCTTCTTCTCTTGATATTGGGCGATCTTCTATAGCAAGATCGCACCCGTTGTCTCTTATGATGACTTCTCGTCTAATTTTTCTCCAAGCTGTAGATCTATAAAAATCTTGATTTAACCATCGATGCCCTCCAAATGTAATATCGCCTACTAAAGCGGTTGTTTTCAGAAAATTAAATCTATCTTCAAATGTTTTATGTTCTAGCATTTGAGAATATGTTTTAATCATCTTCAACACCACCGTCGTAACGATATGAAGTAAATGCGTCAATGGCTTTCTCAAGTAATTCTTCCTGTCTTTGTTGCGATTTAATAGCCTCGGTCTTTGCTTCCATTAATTCTTTTCTCATTTCTTGTATTTCCATCTCTTGTCGTTCTTTTGCAGAACCCATTCTTAAAAAATGAACTAATTCTTGGGAAGAAGCTTTCCCAGACCTTATCCTTCTTTCGGTTTCGTCATAAGCCAACGCTATTAATTGGTTCTCTCTAGCTTCGGGAGTCATAGCCGGAGCACATCTACGAGACTTTTTTTCTACTTTTTTGTTAGTATCCACCGACTATCACCTACTTTCAATGTACTTTTATATGACTTTTATGGAGGTATGGACCAGAAGCTGGGAACCGTAGATCTCGTGAAAGGAGAGAAAGACGAGTATTGCTATGCCGGGCAGGTGTAAGAAAGCATAGAAGGAGACAAAACCTAGTCCATACCCCCATAAAAGCCATATAAACCTCCCAAAAATATAACCCGCGGAGAAATTTTGAGG
>CAMYWN010000003.1 GCA_947302765.1 uncultured Candidatus Saccharibacteria bacterium | reverse complement strand
TCAAGAATCGCGCCGACACAGGCGATATTATCCTAGGTCCCCCAAAATCTCAAAAACCCCTAATCTGGTGTCTCGGCACCCTCGCCTTAATCAGTCTAATCGCCGCCGCAGTCTTCGCCTACCTCTATTTCACTACCTCAACATCTAACCCAGCTCCAACTCCGAACAACAACCAATCCCCCACTGCTTCGGAAGAGCCAACTACTACCGAAGAAACCGAAATCACCGACACTCTTCTCAAAAAAGACCTCGATAAAAAAATCGCCATACTTTTCAATGTTGACAATACAGATCCAACCTTTGCAACCGGTAGAGGGATTGGGTATTATGATGAAGAATTGTTTCATAATGGAGACCTATCGGAACGCGCCAAAGTAAATTCGCTCATTAGGCACACTCTGACAATGAAACCATTGAATGAGCAAGAGATTCTTGCCGCTCTTGCTCAAACCGGCTACAGTGGTGACAACGAAAAATACTTTCGCCAGGAACTCGCTGAAGGTGTTAGTAAAGACGTAGTTATTCAAAAGTATAAAGAAGTATTTAATAAAGAAATAATTCCTAATGATTATGGCTCTGCTTGTGGAGGGTATAGATATAATTCGCAATATGGTTTTTACTACGATGATGTTCTTGGTTGCGGTGGCATGACGCCATATGAAAGATTCTACTACAAGAATCGCTACACTACCGATGACAATCATGCGTATGTATACACCTCCACGGCGTTTTTGGCGCCTACATTCGGTACAAATCCAGAAGGGCATAATACTGAAGGTGCCCCATATTACGTATATTGCGACATTGCTTTCTTAGAAGAACCCGCCGTCTCGGAAGATGCAAAAGTGTGTGCGACTTATAACAGTGATGATGAGGCTCGCAGTTTTACTCTCAATGAATCAAATTACAAGGATTACTCTAACTACCGTTTTGTATTTGATAAGGGTGAAGACGATAAGTACTACTTTAATAAAGTGGAAAAACCCTAAAACCTCACACAACTAAGAAAATAGGCTCACCACGAGCCTATTTTTTGAGCTTAACTCTCAATCGATATCCTAGGATAAATATTAAGCGAGTATGGGTCTACGGGTTCCACGCCGGATTGAATCTCGAAGTAGCACGCCGCCCCCACCATCGCGCCATTATCTCCCGCAAGTGAAAGGGCGGGGAAATACGCCCGTATCTCTGGTTCGCCACTAGCAAGTGAACTGACCATCTCATGAACCTGTTTTTTCAGCTCCGCATTCGCACTCACCCCGCCAGCTACCACCACGGACTTCGCGTCCGGATATTGCTCCAAGGCCTTCTTTAACTTTTCAACCAATATCGCCACGGCTGTCTTCTGGAACGACGCCGCAAAATCATTCACTTGCTGAGCCGACAACAAATCCTTCAGTTGATGTGACGGGTAAGAAATCGGCACCCCGAGCTCTTTTTGTACAGTTCTAAGAACCGCAGTCTTTAGCCCCGAAAACGAAAAATCAAGCCCCGCAACCTTCGGATGCGGCAATTTATATTTATCAGCGTCACCACTAGAGGCTGCCTTAGAAATACTCGGCCCTCCAGGATAAGGTAGCCCCAATATCTTCGCTACCTTGTCGAAACATTCGCCTACCGCATCATCATGTGTAGTTCCGATAATCTCAAACTGATTATGTCCCGGCATATACAAAATCTGCGTGTGTCCTCCCGATACTACTAGTGCAAGCAAAGGAAAACTAGGAAAATCATCTTTTTGTCCGTCACTAATCCAATTTGCATATACATGTGACTTCAAATGATGTACTGCATAGAGCGGCTTATTGTGTAAAATCGCCAGCGTTCTCGCAGTTAAAGTTCCAACTAGTAACGACCCCAGTAGGCCCGGCGCATGTGTCACCGCAATTGCATCGATGTCTCCCCAGTCACAATGGGCGTCTTCTAGCGCCTTATCAACTACGGGCAGCATAGCCTCCAGATGACTTCTCGCGGCCACCTCCGGAATCACGCCACCATAGGCAGCAAAAATATCAATCTGGCTCACCACTACATTTGACAGTATCTTCACCCCATCTTCCACTACAGCCGCGGCGGTTTCGTCACAGCTCGTCTCTATTCCGAGAATCTTCATTCCCTTATTATACACCATTGACAAAGAGAATGTATATGATATAATAAGGAAAGTATTCTTTGAAATGAAAGGGGGTGACAAAATGAGTCAAAGAATAAGTATAAGAAGGCGACAATTCAAAGAAAAATTCTTTCCTCTTAGGGAGGAAGGATACACGATTTTGGAGATAGCAGTAAAATGCGATATATCGAGGTGCACGGCCTATGATGAGGTTCGGGTAATAGCAGAGGAGCACGGAATAAACTATAGAGATTTATTGGAGAGTCCCAACAAATCACATCGTGCCGGTCGAACTCGCTCATCGGCAAAACCATTTATTGGAGAAGATTTTTGCGAAAAGGCAGAGCAGGCGAAGCAGAGAATCGAAGAAATGCAGCAAATCGTTAGCAACGAGATCAAGGAGTGGGAAGATGAAGAAGAATCCTAAAAAATCTGGAAGAGATCAGAAGCAATCGACAAGTGAGACGAGAAACCTTGAAACGACGCGCGTTGAGCCGAAACCGTTAGTAAATCAGAAAAATCCTGAACCTAGAACGACACACGTTGAGCCGAAATCGTTAGCAAATCAGGAAAATCCTGAACCTACACATACTGAGCAGGGACAGCAGACGGATAAGTTTACAGGGGGTCGAGGGCTTACCGTAAATCTTCTTCAGAAGGCCGCTAAAAGTGGTCTTTCCTTCACAGACATCAAGAATCAGTATGGCTACGGAGAGAAAGAGGTGAAGCATTTTCTCAATTATACATGTCTTGGGCGTCAAAGTAAGCTGCTATGGAGTCTTGAGTCGAATTCTAAAGCAAAAGCTAGAGCTAAAAACAAGCTTAGGAAAAGGAAGCCAGAAAGAATGGAAGACGCTGCTTACACAAAACAAGGGGACAATAGTGGTGCAAATGACGCCGTAGCTGACGGGGATACACTGAGAAAAAACATAGAACTCGAGAAGCAGGCCGATATACCTGATGTTTCTGAACGAGACGCAAATCCAATCCTTAAAGACCTTACTGCCCGCAGAGACGGGTTGGTGGCGAGTGTCAAGTCATTTGAAGAACAACATGGGAAACTAGTTGGTCGGAGAAGGGCATGTATCAATGACTTGAAAGAGCTCTCGAATCGGCTTGATCAATTGATGCGGTCACTTGATTCGGTTACCGAACAGTATGACCAGGTCAGACAGCGTTATACTTCTCTGGGCGAGGAGATGTGTAGAATTACTGAACAGAAAAAAGAGGCAAAGAAGGAACTAGACTCCGTAGAAGAGCAGATTTGCCAGCTCTCTGTAGTGACGGTGTTTGTGGAAAACACATCTCAGATTTCTGCAGTTCAGGGTGATCGGCCGTATCCGATTGAAGATCGCTTCATGAGCGAGGGCGAACAGATCTATACTAAGATTGTGCTCAAAAAGGATGTCAAAGCAGTGAAGGGGCTTACTCTAGACAAAATTCGAGTTCTAGCCCATGTAATCGCGATAACTAATGGCATCAAAAAAGACTTTGAAACCATGGTTATCTTTGATGATGTAGGAATCGAAGCAGCCTTCAATTCTATTGATAAAGACGACTATCAATAGAATTATATCAACTAGCCACCCCAAAAGGGGTGGTTTTTAAAAACTAAACAAGCTCACGGGGCATCATAACTAGTAGATGCCTTATATTGTTCTGGGTCACCGCCACTAAAAAGACAATTTAATTCGCACAGTTATATTACCGGACGAATATTATTCATGATGATATTTTCCACCCCGAGCTATCTCTTGTGCTCGATAAACCTGCTCAACTACGATTAATCTCGCAATCATATGTGGAAAGACTAATTTTGAAAAACTCCAAACAAAATCTGATTTAGCTCTAACCGCATCATCGAATCCATACGCTCCACCAATCAAAATCACTACATCTCTAGAATCCAGAAACGCTCGCTCTAACATAAAAGAATATTCATCTGATGATATATTTTTCCCACGCTCATCACAACAGATTACAAACTCCCGCCCCGAAAACGGCCAATCAGCCAATCTTTTATTCAACTTGTCCTCCTCCATAAACTCAAATTTCAAATCAAACGGCTTCCTTAGCCGCTTCTCGTATTCCGAAACCGCTTCCTGTACCCACTCCGTATTTTTCTTTCCTCCGGCAATAATCCTAATCATGCTTTCATTATATCATTAAGACGACAGCGGCAGACTTATACGTTGCTGTGTAGATAAATCGCTACTTAAACCTTCATTGGGCGGAAAAATCGCTACTTAAACAACCTTACTGCCTAGGCAAACCAACTAAGGACAAAAAGCCCCCGGCGTAAAGCCGGGGTGCTTTTAAGGTACAGAAGTTCATCAATGAACTTATATTTTCAGGAAATGGTGCGCGGTGAACAGTCCTGCTAAGACAATAGCCTCGTTACACATAATCTTAATGTATATATCAAGGCACACGGCTAAAACATCCTTTCGGATATCGCCGATGGTGTCTCCAATGACCGAAGCCTTGTCTGCGGCTATCAAGATTGGATTAGTCGGATCATGGGCTAACAATCCTTCAATGTACTTCTTAGCATTATCCCAAGCGCCACCCGAATTTCCGTTGTACAATGCTAAGAAAATGGCGACAACCATTTGTCCAAGCATCATTCCAAACACAAAGTTCGGGCCAAAACCAAATCCAAGGAGCGGAGCAAGGAAGGGAATCAGCGCCGGGGCGACCATATATTTCAACGCATCTCGAGCGGCCGCCGATATAACCTCTTCATAATCCGGTAGCTGCGTCCCTGCAATTACCTCATCGGTTAGTTGTTTTTCACCGATATTGGCAAGCGAATACGCAGCGCTGGTCGTATTTCTGCCCAAGAAGAAACAAAACAATAGCACAAATGCCCCACCAGCGAGCAATCCAGAAACAATCATGCCTGCCGCATCGATCAACAGCATGTCTCCAGCATAAGAGTTAAGGTATACATAGATTTCCGCTGCTGTCACGAAAGCCGCCGAACCTATGGCATTGCCCTTGCCGATTGCTGCCGTCGTATTGCCACATGCATCCAGAGCATCCGTGATCCTCCGTACATCCGGAGGCAGATGGCACCCTTCGGCAATCCCACCAGCATTATCCGCGATCGGCCCGAATGCGTCAATCGTGATGGTTGTACCCGCGAACGACAGCATCCCAACTGCCGCCACTACCAACCCATAAGGGCCGCCACAAACGAAAAGAGCACCTATGATAGAAAACGACAGTATCAACATCGCAATAACCGCGCTAAGATAGCCCAAGAAATCTCCAGCGCTCACTAAGAACGACGTATCTTCATACGCCATTTTTACAAGCCCCTGAACGTGATGGTATTTTGAGCTCGTATAATACTCAGCGAGTTTGCCAATCGCAACCGAACTTACGATGCCGAACATCGCCGCCGCAAAGGGCGACCAGAAGCCATATTTAAACATGCTGGTGTCCCTAAAGAGAACAAACGCTCCCGCTAGAGCTACTATGACGATAACTACCGAAGAAACAGTGGTCGTAAACGCAAGCTCAGCGCCAATATCAGAGATCTCTCTCGATACAACGACCTCGTTTCCGTTTTCGTCCAGCGTCGTGCGCTTGCGATTAATGGCAATTACTGTCATTACGCCGATGAGGCTGCTTAACAGCCCGCCTGCGGACAGAATGATCGGAAATAGACAAGCCACCATCAATGCTTCCGCATCATCAGCGTACAACTGTGTCGCCATTATAATACAGAACACCGTCGAGGCTATATAGCTCTCGCCGAGATCCGTAAAGTTTCCGAATGCGTCGTTCATCATATCTCCGATGAAATCCGCAATCGTATTCGGCATCCGCGGATCATCTTCTGGGAAATTGTGATGGTTCTTTCCTACCAAATCCGCCGAAATGTCTGCGGATTTAGTATAGATACCGCCCGCAATTCGGCTAAACATCCCGATCAGAGAATATCCCAACCCGAAGCACTCTAACCTCGCCGCCAAGACTGCAGTAGTAGACAGCTTCAAAATACCCGTACCTAACTGGTGTACACCTTCAGGTCCACCCGACACTAAGAAGACGATTAGGAACCCAAGCAGACCAAACGCCGGGACCGCAAATCCGCCCACGCTACCACCGAGCAAGGCCACGCGCATCGTGCGACTCTCTTTCTTCGTCACCAGAGCCGCATTGGTCGTCCGAACATTGCCGTAGGTTTGCGCCTTCATGCCGATAATGGCAGCAGTCGTGTTTAACGCGGCGCCAAATATAAAAGCGCCACCCGCCGTCCATTCGCTAAGACACGAATACATAAAGGCAAACAACACAGCCAACGGAGCAATGATTACGTACTCCTGCTTCAGGAAAGAATTTGCTCCATCGCGGATAATTCCCGCAAGCTCTACCATGTTCTCCTGCCCCTCATTGCGCTTACGTAAACCAATGAAGTTACATGCGACCAAAAGTAGTGCGATCACCGTGATCGCAAAAGTACCGATGTAAACTATTGTAGCTAACATATCTTATACACCTCCTTTTTAACGTACAATAGCTAACCTCAAAGCATCAAGATAAATTATACGAGAAAACTCATTATTATGAAAGCACATGCGCCATAAAATCGCCCCGAAAACGTATGCTAAAATAAAAATATGAGTAAAACCGTTCTTAGCACCCGCTTATTTATATTTTGGCTTAGAGTAGCAGTATAAATGACTACTAAGCATCTTAAAATGCTAGAAAGTGAGGGGAATATGGAAGATAAAAGCAAAAAGTGTTTTAATGCAATTGAAAACGCTCTGGCTGGACCGGCAGGATTCGTGGCCTCGCTGCGCTCGCCCACTACGCCGGGCGTCGGTTCAAAAAATCCCAAACAAGATTTGGGATTTTTACTCACCTCCTACGACGTCCGAACCTACGGTTTTCATCCTGCCAATCGCTAACCAGACTAAACTAAAAGCCCCTAGAAGGGTATTTTCTCTTGCCGAAGTGCGTCTAATGACGAGCGAGGCAAGAAAAATGCCCTTATTAGGGGCTTTTAGCTAGTCTGGCTGGACCGGCAGGATATTCATCCAAGACCGGTCGCAAGATAAAAAAATACCGAGCAAGCTCGCTATTTTTTCATCTTGGCTGGACCGGCAGGATTCGAACCTGCGAATGCTGGGACCAAAACCCAGTGCCTTACCGCTTGGCGACGGTCCAATCTCTGATTATTCTAGCATAGTTTCACCATAGCGTCAAAAGAAGTCGAGGCTAAAATCGTCACCGCTGGAAACATCCTAATAAGGTTCGTCGAAACATCTCTACTCCTCAAGAAAATACAACTTGGCAAAGCCTACGGATTGCCTTATAATCAACTATCATGGCTTATCTTGATAATATTCCTACCAGTATCAAGCAATACTTTACTATTCTCGAACCCTATCCACCCAAATGGCTAAATGATTACATTGAGACCCCCGCTATGCTCCGTTCGGCATCAATTAGTAATAATTGTGGTATGGTATATACAAATCTGGACCCATCCAATTTCTTTTATTCTAATCTCGACCATTCTGTCGGCGTAGCTCTCGTTATCTGGCATTTTACCCATGACAAAAAACAAACCCTCTCAGGACTCTTCCATGATATAGCGACGCCGGCTTTTAAGCATTGCGTAGACGTGATGAATGATGATGGTGCTAGACAAGAGTCTCTTGAAAAGCTCACTCCGGCCTTTATCAAAAACTCACCAGAAATCATGTCTCTTTTAGCCCGCGACCATATTAATCTGGAAGAAGTCTGTGATTATCACCTCTACCCAATCGCCGACAATGATTCTCCTCGTCTCGCTAGCGACCGTCTCGAGTACTCACTTTCAAATGCCTTATTTCTCTACGACAAACTTACCCCCGATGAAGTTTCAGAAATCTATCAAGATATCGAGATTCAAACTAACGAGGACAACCTTCCGGAACTAGGCTTTAAGACTAAACGCCTCGCCAGAAAGTTCGTCAAAGCTACTAGTGAAATGTCGGTTATTTACCGCGACGAGCGTCCAGTTTATTCTATGCGCCTCATTGCTGACATCCTAAAAAGTTTACGAGAAGATGACCAGCTCACCATAGAAGACCTCTACACCCTGCCCGAGTCAGCAATTATTCAAAAAATAGAAGACTCTAAATACCAACCAATTTTTGACCGATGGAGGGCTGCCAGTAATCTCAAAACATCTAAAGAGCAACCAGCCAACACCTACTCCGTACGCCAGTCACTTAAGGTCCGTCATATCGACCCTTTAGTAAACGGCCAGCGTATATCTAAAATTTGCAAAATCGCTAACTCCTACATCGCAAAAAACCTCGCCTACGCTATGAATGATTATGTTTATCTTGAAGGAGTCGACCAAAATCTACGGCCCCAAGAAAGTGTGCTATAATAAGCCTATGGCTAAGAAAAAACGAAAATCCGCAAAAAGAAAAAGCACGAGGCGCGAAGCCCCGGTAGAGCACGAGCTCCCCGGTGGTTTTTGGCGTCAGATTAGTGCTGTTATTATGATTGCGGTCGCGCTATTTTTCGTCATTACTTGGTTCGGCCAGGGCGGCACCGTCTTAAACTATGTTCACCAGTTTTTCTACCAAGGGCTAGGTTTTGCGACTTATTTTGTCCCCGCCCTTCTTATCTATCTCGCTGTCAAAATCTTTCGTTCTGAAGACAATCGTGTAGCCATACCTGTTTATATCGCGAGCATTCTGATGATACTTTGGATTGCTGGAGCTGCCGCCATTTGGCACGCCGGAGGCCACGTTGGTAACTGGCTAAATTCCCTCGCTACAAATTTCCTCAGCCAAGGCGTCGTCATCTTTGTTTATATTATTCTGATTTTTATTACAACCGCATTTATACTTCAAGTCTCGCCAGTCACTTTCTTCAAAGACACCAAAAATCTTGTCAAAAACGGCAAAGCCCCAAGATCTAATGATAACGGCTCAAACAAAAAAGGTAAAAAACTTGGTCAATTAGAAATCAAAGTGAATTCTGGCTTGGCACCTTCTGAGTCTGCGGCCCCAGCGGCAAGCTCCAGGCTATTACATAAGGCACCGGCCAAAGCTGCTCCGGCCCCAGTCAAAGAAGAAAAAGCCCTCGTCGCCGTCTCTGACCCAGATTGGAAAATGCCAAGCGTAGACCTGCTCGAGAAGAAACAATCTCCAGCCGACGCCGGCAATATTCAACAGAACGCTTACATCATTAAATCTACGTTGGCCGAGTTTGGTATTGACGTAGAAATGGAAGGTGCTAACGTTGGGCCTCGTGTTACGCAGTACACCATGAAACCACCTGCCGGTGTTAATCTGTCCAAGATTCTCGCTCGCGACAAAGAGTTAGCCCTTAACCTAGCCGTAGACAAGATTCGTATCGAAGCCCCAATCCCGGGCACTAGGTCGGTAGGTGTCGAGATTCCCAATGCGCGATCGGCCGATGTCAGATTGCGCGGTGTTATTGAGTCCCCAGAGTGGAAAAAATGCTCCGATCCTCTCGCTTTTGCGGTAGGGAAGGATATCTCCGGTCGCGCCGTGGTAGCTAACCTCGCTAAGATGCCTCACCTCTTAATCGCAGGTACTACTGGTTCCGGTAAGTCCGTCATGACGAACACCCTAATCAGTTCCTTACTCTATCGTAATTCACCGTCCGATATGAAACTCATCATCGTAGACCCTAAGCAGGTTGAAATGGCTCAGTATCAGGACATCCCGCATCTTTTGACCCCGATTATTACTTCCACCGAGAAGGCCCTCTCTGCTATGAAATGGGCCGTCGGCGAGATGGAGCGCCGCTACACTCTAATGGCACAGGAGAAAGTCAAGAATATTATTGACTATAACGCCAAAATGGCCAAATCCGAAGACCCCGAGAAGGAAGGGAAAATGCCGTATATCGTAGTAATTATCGATGAGATGGCCGACCTCATGATGATGGCGGGAAAAGACCTCGAAATGCTTATTGTGCGTATTGCTCAGAAGGGACGTGCTTCTGGTATTCATCTAGTACTCGCCACCCAGCGTCCAGAAGTGAAGGTTATCACTGGCCTCATTAAGGCCAATATTCCGGGTCGTATCGCCTTCGCTGTTGGCTCCCAAATGGATTCCCGCATTATGCTTGACCAAGGTGGTGCCGAAAAACTCCTCGGTAAGGGCGACATGCTTCTTCTAACTACCGAAATGATGGGTAAACCTCGTCGTATCCAGGGCGCCTGGGCTTCTGACGAGGATATTAATAAAGTTACTGATTTCCTCCGCGCACAGCGTCCGCCAGAATATAACGATGAAGTTATCGCGCAGACCGTCGCCATTAAGGGGATGGGAGGCGACTCTGGTGGAATGGGTGATCTTGGTCGACGTTTTGATCCAAATGATCCCATCGTCAGAAAAGCTGTCGAAATCTCCCTCAGTAAGGGCAAGTTCTCCACCGCTATGCTTCAGACCTATCTTGGCAAAGGCCACGGCTTTGTCTCGGGCCTTGCTATCTGGTTTGAAGAAATTGGCGTCATTGGCCCACAAAATGGCAACAAACCCCGCGACCTATTGATTAGCTCACTTGAAGAGTTTGACCAACTCGCTAATCAATAGCTAACACCAGATTTGCTCCAGAATTGAAAAGTAACTCACTACTTTGACTCAGGAACACGACAATTCAAATGTTAGTATTTTCGTTGACGTAACAAGAGATAAGAGATAAAATAGGGTTATGAGAAAGCGTTTTCGAATCATAATTTTAGTACTAGCATCAATAATTGCCAGCACTACTTTGATTTTTGGTGCATTTACCCCAAACTCCGCTTTTGCTGCACCGCAGTTAATTGATGTAGAGGACTCCAACAGCTCATCTGGGGCCAGCAACTCCAATACCGACTCAGGAAGCACTACTGGCGAGTCGTCAGACTCTGGGGGTTCTACTGGTGGCTCTTCTCAGGATGGGTGCACTTATCTAAACGGAGCAGCTAGTGAGGCCGCCGGCTGTGGAGGAGAGAGCGAAGATGTACTCGCGAACGTTGTTATCAATATTTTGCTCAGCATCATTGTTCTTGGCGGGGTAATCTCGGCCGTATATATAGTCATTGGCGGTATTAAGTTTATTTCGTCTCAAGGAAGTCCCGATATGGTGCAAGAAGGTAGAAAAACACTTCTCTATGCTGCGATTGGTCTCGTGATTTCTAGCTTAGCATTTGTTATTGTTAATTTTTCTATCAGATTAATCTACGAAAATATGTCAGGCTCAGAATCGTCTGATTCCTCATCTGAAGAAGGAGAGGAAGATGAGGGGGAAAGCACTAGCAGCTACACGGTTGACTTCGAAGATTATTACGCTCGAAGTCCAGGTATAGGAGCGGGCTCAGGCAACGAAACGGAGACATCCTCAAGAGAAGGGGTTACGAATATCTCGATGCTTAGCCGTAAGGCTATGAACGTGGGCGACAGCGAAGCGCTTATTGCTCATATTACGCCACATCAGCTCACCAATACGGCATCTATTACTTGGATCTCCGACAATTCAAACGTTGTTTCTGTTGATAGCCGTGGTAATATTATTGCCAAAAACCCAGGCGTGGCCAAAATTACTGCCACGACCAAGAATGGCAAGACTGCCTCCACTCAGATTACTGTTACTAGGCCGGTGGAACCGGCTAGTGTTACCCTAGAGCCTAATCGAATCGCTAAGCTTGTCAGCGGTAAGCGGTTTAATTTGGTAGCCACCGTTTATCCTCGCGAAGCGACCAATAAGCATGTCATATGGTCGACCGATAACGCTATGGTCGCAACCGTGAATAGTCGTGGTCAAATTACTGGCAGAAAACCAGGTAATGCCAATATTACTGCAAGAACTGCAAATGGAAAAACCGCCACTATCCCGGTCACTGTGGTGGATGAGGAGGGGGATGTTATAAAAATCACCCCATCCCTCCTGTCGGCACTGGATTATTTCTATCAAACAAACCATCGTGAGCCAATCTCTGGTAATTGCGGCTCTACAGCTGGTAGTGTTTCTTGTGGTCCGGCAACATATATGGCGGCCGTCTACGCGCTCACGAAGCAGAAAATCGACTACCCTAGCTTCGCTCAGAGCGCCTGTGGTAGATGGCTTGGTGAGAATGGTTCGGCTATTGATGCTCTAACGACTACTTATAGAACCGAATATCGGAACAGATACCATGTCGATGTCAAGCGTCTTCCGAACACCTGGGATGCTACGGTTAAAGAACTGAAAAAAGGCCATCCAGTCATCTTCCTAGTCCATAGTATTCCGGAATCCATGGCCAACCAACAAGGTTATAGGCTCACATATGGCAAACATTATGTGCTTGCTCTCAGCTATCGTAACCAGGGAGGGGGCCAAATCTACATCTGGAGTCCAGTCTCAGAAAAAGCCGCCCCGGGGCGCAATATAGGTGACTGTAGTGCGGGGCAGTGCTGGTACGATCGAGCCGCTTTCCAACGCAACATCAACGAAGCTGCCTGGTCCGTACAAAAGGCCTCAAACAACTAAAGTAGCAACTAAAGAGTCATCAAATAACTATCAATTGCGTAGGATTTGTTTTCGTACGAGTTAGTGTACTCGTTGCCGTAATGCGTATACTCGTCCTCCGCCGTACTTTTAATCGAATCATACCTCCCGTTGCGATAACTATTAAAGGTGACATCGTCAATCATAGTCACAGTTGATTCTTCGTCGCCAGGTATATATTTAAAACTGATAAATTCAACATTCTGAGTGGACAAATCAGTATCCGAACTAATAGGAGTCGTTGCGATATAACCCTCGCCAGCCTCGGCATTAATTTGAACATAGTCGCGGTCAATCCCGCCCTTCTCCAGAATAGCGTATAGATAATCCTCTGGCATTTCTTCTGGAAGGTTATTATATAGGTTAAGCATCTCGCTTAAATTATCGTATTTATGATACGTAATCTCAAAACTCCCCCCTGTATTCATATACTTTGGGTTTCCACTAGTAATTACTAGAGTTATTATCAAAATAACACAAAGTGCGCCGAGTGCGGAAAAAGAAATGATAAAAATCCTTCTCGCCAGATTATTGGGTTTTTCGTTAGATATCATTGCATTACTATTCATAACATTAGTATAGCACGCGGCCAGAGTTTTTGTATAACTCTAAAGCTAAGTTTAGCTCCCATCTGCTATGCTTCGCCCTTACGCCCGCTACACTTCGCCTCCTCGCACCTCTTTACAAAGTCACCATGATGTGCTAGAATCATGAACATAATATTAGCTCAACAAATATGTCAACCTGGCGAGTCGCCAAAGAACAGTATTTGTTTTAACCAAAGGAGTTTCATGAAAGACTACGAACTCACAGTTCTATTTCATCCTGATCTAGAGATGAATATAGATCCAGCCCTCGACAAAGTCAAAAAAATTGTCGAGACAGCCGGTGGGAATATCACTAAAGAAGAGGTCGATGGCAAAAAAAGACTTGCCTACAAAATTTCTGGACAAGAATTTGCTATCTACTACTATTTTGAAGTATCGCTTCCTGCTGAGGCCCCAGCTAAGATTTCGTCGGCGTTAAATATCAACGACGAGACCCTCCGCTATTTACTAGTTAAAGTTGACGAGCGTAAAAAGAAAGCCGAAGCTCTTCGCCAAGAAAAAGAATCAAGCAATAATAACGAAAAGGGAGAATAATAACCATGCGTGGTTTTAGTAAAGCAATTATTACAGGCAACCTAACCCGAGATCCAGAGCTCAGGACTACACCAAACGGTGCTACGGTCTGTAGCTTTTCTGTCGCGGTCAACCGTGTCTACCGTGACGCCAGTGGCGAACAGAGAGAAGATGTTTCGTTTATCGATTGTTCTGCATGGGGCAAACTTGGCGAAATGATTAATCAATATGCCAAGAAGGGCTCCGGTGTACTCGTATCCGGCCGCCTCGATCAGCGCAGCTGGGAAGACAAGACTACCGGCCAGAAGCGCTCGCGCGTCGAAATTGTTGTGGAAGACTTTAATTTCACAAGCAACGCTAGTCGCGACAACGGTGGCTCATATTCAGCTCCAGAGTCAGCTTCAAGCGAAGCTCCAGTGAGCGATGTCCCAGAAGACATCCCAGAAGAAGAAATCGATCTGAGTGATGTCCCATTCTAAATTAACTAACGAAGGAGAAAGATGAAAAAAAATAAAGGAGAAGCTAACCTATACTTCGATTATCGCGATGTCAAAAGTTTGCAACGCTACATCGACGTTTATGGTCATATCGAGCCTATTTCTAAAACTGGCCTGTCGGCCAAGCAGCAACGCCAACTAGCTGTAGCAATTAAGCGTGCGCGTCATTTGGCACTACTACCATTTGTTTCTAATAATTAAGGAGAATCATGTACGGACCAACAGATCTAAAGAAAAATACCCTTATCACTTTAGACGGGCAGCCGTATAAGGTGGTAGAATACTCGCAAAAAGTTATGGGCCGTGGTGGCTCCATTGTTAACGTTAAGGTTAAAAACCTAATTACGGGAGCCCTTCTCCCTAAAACCTTCAAAGGTCAAGAAAAAATTGAGCCAGCCGAAGTCACGACTAGGAAGGTTCAATATCTCTATAAAGACGACGAGAAGTTCTATTTTATGGATCCAGAAACTTTTGAACAGTACGAATTGCTTTCCGATATGGTCGGTGATTCTAGAGATTTTATGCGAGATGGCGACGAGATGGAAATCCAATTTTATAATGGTACACCCATTAATCTTCAACTCCCCAAAAACATTTGGCTAAAAGTTACTTACACTGAGAACGCCGTCAAAGGTGACACTTCTACTTCTATCACCAAAGATGCTACATTAGAAACTGGTGTAGTGGTTAAAGTTCCTGCATTTGTTAAAGAAGGTGACGTCGTTTCTATCGATACAGACACTTACGCCTATCGCGAAAGACGTAAGTAGTAACAAGCAAGACTAGTAGTAATAAGCTAAGTAACCGAGAAGGGCAAAAGCGAATGACAAAAAGGCAGAATTTCCAATCCAAGGGAGTAAGACTTGGGGTAGTATCCCAGAACACTCACGAGGATGAGAGTTCCGCCTTTCGTCAACCTGGCAAACGATCGAAACAAACAATGCGACCCAAAAGAAGTGCGCCTTTGCATTTACCGTTTTCTCGTGGTTACATTAAGCTTTCAGATGCCGCTAAGGCCTTTAATTTTGATTTCCTCGGCAAATTAGTTTTAGACATTGGCTCCTCCACCGGAGGCTTCACTAAATATGCTTTAGATCATGGCGCTAAAAAAGTTATCGCCATCGAAAAGGGCACCAATCAAATGGTGAAACCTTTACGTTATGATAAACGCATTGACCTTCACGAAAAAACAGATATTTTTTCAGTAAGACTAGAATTATCTTGTATCCCTGACGTTATCGTGGCGGACGTTTCTTTTATCAGCCTCAAAAAGGTCCTCTCATATGCCAAACAACATCTCTCGAATAAAGAAACCAACTTTCTTGTTATGCTCAAACCGCAATTCGAAGCCAATCCAGATCAACTTATAAACGGCGTCATCAAAAACCACAAAACCCGCCACGTCATTATCGTAGAATTCGAACAATGGCTAAAAGAAAATGATTTTCTCGTAGTTAATAAACGTGACAACCGGTTAAGAGGGAAGAACGGCAATATGGAACGTTTTTACTGGCTTAAACTTGCAACATCGCTAGAATAACAACCGGATTTGATAGCGGTAGTCGTGCAAAAGTAGCGTTTACATCAAAGCCTCAAAGGCTCGTATTTGTTATCAAAAACTGGTCTTGCAAATTAAAGTGTTTAAGCATATAATCATAGTATGAATTTAATACATGGAGTGGGCGAATTCTTTTCTCTAGACATAGGGACTAATTCGATGCGAATTGTGCAGCTTTCTGGCGGTTCCCAACATGGATGGGCATTGCAACATTTTGCTTACGTCCCAATCGACGCCAGATTAACTCAGGATTCATCTGAGGCGGGGAAAAAACGCTTGGGAGAAGCTATCCTCGGCGCCGTTTCGCAAGCCGGCATCAAAACAAAAAACGTGGCCTTAGGTCTGCCAGCCTCAAAGACCTTTACTTCCATTGTTGAAACCGATACTTTGCCAGAAAAAGAGCTTAGAAAATCCTTCAAGTACGAAATGGATAAATACGTGCCAATGCCCATGAGCGACGCAAAGGCTGACTATATTCTACTAGGGCTAAGTCCCAATAATCCCGCCAAAACTGAAATCTTAGTTAGTTCAGTGAGTAAAGAATATTCTGAATCAATTATGGAAATCATCGAAAGCACCGGCTTAAATATTATTGCTATGGAGCCAGAACCGTTAGCGATGGCGAGATCTCTCGCAATCCCTGGAAGTATGGATGCTAGTATGATTGTGGATTTCGGTGAAAAATCAACTGACATCGTGATCGTATACAAAGATCAGCCCCGTCTCGTCCGTTCTATTCCTGGAGGGTTCCAAGTACTAGTTAGAGCAGTTGCTTCGGGGTTAAATATAAGAGAAGACCAGGCACGTCAATCTATTCTCAAATTCGGTCTCAATCAAAATCAGTTCCAAGGTCAAATCTTTCGAGTTCTTAATGCCCATCTAGAAAACTTCGCCTCTGAATTAGCCAAATCCGTTCGTTTCTTTCAGACCAAATATGTTGGTGGTAAAGTTGGTGGCATTATCCTCTCCGGTTATGCCAGCATGATTCCTCTCTTTATTCAGTATATAGAGGCTAAAACTAATGTTTCCACTATGAATGGCAATCCATGGCAATTTGTTAAGCTTAATAATGACCAGCAACAAGCCCTCCTAAATGTCGCAAGTGAGTTTGCTGTCGCAATAGGTCTTTCAGAAAGGAGTAATGACTAATGGCACGTGAGATTAATCTAGTCCCGGATGTCAAGGCCGAGATGATTAAGACCTTAAAACAAAGAAACTTTGCATTCTTCATTTGTATAATTGTTGCGATAGCGAGCGTCGTAATTACGATTCTTTTTGGTGTTATCGTGGGCGGGCAAAAGCTAGTGATCGATAACAAGAAAAGCTCTCTAGATTCACTATCGGCTAAGCTAGGTTCTTATGGAGAACTTAACGATTATCTAACCATAAAAGACCAGCTTGGTAATTTATCAACACTCGCAAATAATCAGAACGTCCTTTCGCGTACTTTTGATATCTTATCAGCGATGTTGCCGCAAGGTCCAGATACGATTACTATTTCGCAGCTAAATGTCGATCTCTCCGCCGAAAGACCTACATTTACTTTTGAAGCGCAAGCTGACGCCGGACAAGAACCATTCATTGATTATAATGTGCTAGATTCCTTCAAGAAAAGCATGGAATACTTGCGCTACGATTATGGAAAATATGTCGACAAAGACGGCAACACGATTCCCGCATATTGCATGATTGAAACCAGTCCAGAAGGCTCAATCTTGCAGGATCCAGAAAGAGGAATCTACGCATATTGGACTATTAATGCTAAGGGTTGCAATACTAGTGCCGATGGTTCCACAGAAGGCTACCAGAAAGAAAGCTACCAAGACCAAGAAGTTGTTCGTATTTGGCGCACTCCACAGTTTTCTACCTGGTATCACTCCGCTACAGCCGAAAATCAACCATTTATGGGCCTGGACGGTACTATTACTGGAGTTGAACACTTCGAGAGCGCCTGCGTCTCATACAAAGGCAACACTGTCATTGATCCAAACGAGCCAAAATGGGAGCAAACCAACGACCAATGTCTTCTAGTTCCTGACGGTATTCAGGGTATCAAAATTGCCGATTCCTCAAACGGTCGTGACTCTAATAATAACCTAGTTCTAAGGTTCTCGGCAGGAATCGTGCTATCCCCAGAAGTATTCAAATTCCCCAACACTCACATGCTAGCCCTTGCTCCATCTGGTAGACATAACGTTACCGACTCGTATGTCCAAATACAAGCAATGTTTGGTCAGCGCGCCAACGACTGCAAGGAGGGCGACACCGGTTGTAATACTAACACTAACCCTCAACCAGAGCAATCAACAGAGCAAAACGTAAACTCAGGAGAGGAGAAGTAGTATGGCAAAAGAAGTAGCAGTAGGCAAAAGGGCTACCATTTCCGAAGCCCAGCAGTACATCTTGCTCGCTGTTTTGGGCGCTTCGGTCTTACTAGGTGTGGCAGTCTCATTAACTTCACACTTTGTTAAACAAATAATGTTCAACGCAGATGTGATTTCCGCCGAGGATGAAGCATTAGTAAGCTATTCAACCGTAATCAAAAACACGGGTGTATGCTTAAGTCCTAAAGGGAGCGTTTATACTGATGAAGAGCTAAAAAATTGTACCCCAGAAAACATTTCAGTCTCGCAGATTCCTGGAACGCTTAGAGCTAACGTCTTGACTACTATGGCAGGGAATGAAGCTCTAAACTCCGTCCCTAACGATTCTAATTCGGACTGTCAAAATCCTGTTACTGGCCAACAGTTCACCTATGCGGAGCTAGAATCTATCTATAACGAAGCAGACAAATCGGGTAGTAGCGAACAGCTCAGCCAAGCAAGCCAACTCATTAAGAGCTGCTCCGCACTTCGCGTTATTCCCGATGCGCTTCCGGCTTTCAAAAACGAAGAAGCTCTTCTTGCGAGTTTGAACAAATTATTTATTGTGTCAAATTGGACTCCAGAAAACCTTAGCCCAGCGGGCTCGATGTCTATTTCGAACCTCTTCCCGGGTCTCAATGTGCTATCGGTTAATGTATCCGTAGAAGCAGATAGCGGCACGACGATGAATGTTCTCAATAACATCGAGCGTTCCATCCGCGAATTCGATTTTAAGAAAGCCTCTATCGAATGGGACAGTGATAACACTTTGCACCTTGAGGCCGAGGCTGCCGCATATTATATGGACGAATCAAGTATCGTCGAAACAACAACTACTAAATCAGCGGAGGGAAACTAATATGAAAACAAATCTAGCCACTTCAATCGGTATTGGCATAGTTGGCGCCGTACTCGGATTCTTCATTTGCAACCTTCTCCTCGGTCCAATCGAACAGGTCTCGTTTAAATCTATCGAGTCAGACGTTAGCGCCGATCTAGCTGAACCGAACGTCGATGTATTTAACTACAAGGCTCTTAATCCTACTGTCGAAGTATTTGTAGGCAATTGTGAAAATGGTGAGGGGTGTGAGTAGTGGACCACTGGACCATTACGACATCCAAGGGAACAATTTATGGCATTGATGACTAGGGAAGTAGAAGATAGAATTGTTGAACTACTCGTGAGTGAAGGTCTAGCTGATTCAAACGTTGTTTTTGGGCTCCAGCAGGAATCACTGGCCGAAAACAAATCAGTTCTCGAAGAGCTTATCAAGCGCAAAATCGTTAATCACGACATGGTGGCTCGCGCCACAGCATCTATCATCGGTGTCCCCTATGTTGAGCTAAAAAACATCACCTTAGACCAGGATATTCTTTCTCTTATCCCCGCAGAAGCTTCATCGCGGGTTATGGCCGTCCCTCTTGGTATCAAAGACGGGATGTTGAATGTTGCCGTAGAGGATGTCACGAACGTTCAAGCCACAGATTATCTTGCCAGCCTGGTTAATATGCCAATTCGGGTCTGGATGGCCTCCGAACGCGGTATTCGTGAAATGCTCGACCAATCTCATGGCGACTTTTCTAGCGTCAATGAAGCGGTTAAAGAAACCACCGAAGACCTCGTCTCGAGGGACGAGAAAGATATTAAAAACATCGTGCAAGACTCCCCCATCTCAAAGGCTCTCACGACTATTTTAAGCTATGCTGCCAAGAGTAAAGCCTCTGACGTTCATATTGAGCCGCTCGAAAAGTCTCTCATCATTCGCTGCCGCATCGATGGTGTCCTACGCAAAATTATGGAACTTCCCAAGACAGTCGCCCCGGCCCTAGTTTCCCGTATCAAAATCCTCTCCAATCTCAAAATCGATGAACACCGCGTTCCGCAGGACGGTCAATTTACGGTGTCTGTGGATGGGAAAGAGATCGACCTTCGTATCGCCACCTCTCCGGTCACCTGGGGTGAACAAGTCGTTATTCGTCTTCTCGACAAAACCGGCGTCAGTATGGAAATCGAAAAAATGGGTATGACCGGTCACGCTCTTCGTGATGTGTTGAATGGTATCAAAAAACCTAATGGCATGATTCTAACCTCTGGTCCAACCGGTTCCGGCAAATCAACTACTCTCTATGCCCTGATTCAACAAATCAAATCAGAAGAAATTAACATCGTCACGCTCGAAGACCCAGTTGAATACAAAATGAGTGGCATCAACCAGATTCAAGTCAATGTCGACGCTGGCTTGACTTTTGCTTCTGGTCTTCGTTCTATTTTGCGTCAGGACCCAGACGTTGTAATGGTGGGGGAGATTCGTGACTCCGAGACCGCTAGTCTAGCTGTCCAGGCAGCCCTCACTGGCCACCTCGTGTTTAGTACACTACATACCAACTCTGCTGCTGGCATTTTACCGCGTCTCCTAGATATGGGTATTGAGCCATTCCTACTTGCTTCTACTCTCAACGTGGTTATTGGTCAAAGGCTAGTTAGACGTAACACTGAGAAGCGTGAGACTTACAAATCATCCGACCTAGAAACCAGAAGCATTAATTCTATAGTCGGAGACTTGCTCCCCTCTAGTAAAGAAGATGTTGTCGAAATAGGCAAAGATTTAGGCTACGATGGTCTACCAATCCGCAATGATGACTATTATCTCCTCTCCCGAGGTATCGAATCTAAAAAAGACCCCGGTGGCTATTCTGGTCGTACTGGTCTCTATGAGACAATCGTCGTAGACGAAGATATCCAGAAAACTATCGTATCGCGTGCGACCGCTAGCGAAATTATGACTCTAGCCAAAGAGAAGGGAACTATCACCATGCGCCAGGATGGTGTCTTAAAAGCACTTTCTGGTATAACAACCATAGAGGAGGTAAACCGCGTCGCTAGTGATTTATCATAACACTTGTGCTATTATATATTATAGTAATCAAACAATAATTAACAAACATCATTAGCAAAGGTTTAAAAGCAATATGGATAACAATAATCAATTCCGTCAAACAGCACCAGTTTCAGTTAGGATCGAATCCTTACTAGAGGAATGCGTTCGTCGTAATGCCTCCGATCTTCACATTCAGTATGGCCTACCTCCGATTTTGCGTATCGATGGAGCTCTTACCCCCATTGCTGGTACTACCGCTCTAAACGAAGAAACTGTTCGAAAACTAATCTTCGCCACACTTGACGAAGACCAGCAGAAGATATTAATTAAAGATAAAGAGTTTGATTATTCTTTTGCTTTTGGTGATATTGCCCGCTTCCGTGTTAATGCTTTTAACGAAAGAGGTAAACTAGCTGCGGCTTTTCGTCTCATCCCAAATCAAATCAAAAATATCAACGACCTCGGCATGCCGACAGTCGTCGAAACCTTCGCCGATTTTCCACGCGGTCTTGTGCTAGTTACTGGTCCGACCGGCTCCGGTAAGTCTACTACCCTAGCCGCCCTGGTTGACAAAATTAACCGCGAGAAATCCACTCATATTATCACCATTGAGGACCCTATCGAGTTTACTCATAAGTCTATTCGTTCTGTCATTGCGCAGCGCGAAGTTCATTATGACACCTTTAGCTTCGCAGCCGCTTTGCGCTCCGTCCTGCGTGAAGACCCCGATGTCGTACTGATCGGCGAGATGCGCGACCTGGAGACCATCCAAGCTGCTATCACTATTGCGGAGACCGGCCACCTCGTTTTTGCCACTTTGCATACTAATTCTGCCGCCCAGTCAATTGATCGTATGATTGATGTCTTCCCAGCCCATCAGCAGCCACAAATTCGCTCACAGCTTAGCAACATGCTTATGGCAATCTGTGCCCAGAGGCTAGTTCCCGCTATTGGTGGCGGCCGTGTTGTAGCTGCAGAGATCATGGTGGCTAATTCCGCCATTCGTTCTCTCATTCGTGACGGCAAGACTTACCAGATTGATACTGCCATCCAGACCGGCGCCGAGCAGGGCATGCAAACTATGGATCGCACTCTAGCCAAACTCGTCCAGACCGGTGTAATTACCTACGAATCGGCTCGCGAATATGCCGTTGATATTAATGAATTAAACAGGCTAGTAAAGGGCTAGAATGAAACGCTTCAATTATAAAGCTAAGGAAAAGAAAAGCGGCAAGCTTATCAAAGGCACCATTCAAGCCGAAAACGAACAGGCCGCCGGTCATCTCCTGATTGAGCAAGGCTACGTGCCAGAGTCCGTCACAGAAGAAGGTGCCGGTTTAGGTGGACTTATTAACCGCGTTACTACCAAAGACCGCATTACTTTTACTCGTCAGCTCGCTACGCTAATTGGTGCAGGACTTCCACTTGCCGCATCGCTTCGTACCGTTGCTGAGCAAACCCAGTCCAAGAAAATGAAAACTATCGTTGAGGAAATTCTCTCTAATGTCGAAGCAGGGAAGACTCTTTACGAATCCTTTGCTAAATATCCAGACACCTTCAATGGAGTTTATTTGGCCTTAATCAAAGCCGGCGAAGCCTCTGGTACTCTAGACCTTGCCTTGCAACGTCTAGCGAATCAGGAAGAGAAAGACGCCGCCATGCTTTCCAAGATTAGAGGCGCACTTGTTTATCCGGGTATCATTCTTGTGGTGATTATTGCGGTGTTAGCTTTCATGATGATTATGGTTGTCCCTCAAGTACAAGGTCTTTATAATGATATGAACAAAGAACTCCCCGACCTCACCAAGATTCTCGTCGCGATTTCTAATTTCTTCGGTCAATTCTGGTGGCTCGTTGCCCTAGTTGTTGTCGGTGTTATTGGTGCTTGCTGGTATGCTGTCAAGCGTACTCCTGCTGGTCGTAAGGCTATGGATAGCTTCAAGCTCCATGTTCCCATATTCGGGGGGCTTTTCCGTAAGCTCTATGTTTCACGCTTTGCTCGTACTGCCGAAATGATGCTCTCAACTGGTGTCCCGATGCTTGACTCTATCCAAATTGCCATTGATGCCACTAGTAACGTCGTTGTAGAAGAAGAATATAGTAAATCACTGGACGTCATCAAAGGCGGCAAACCACTTTCTGAAGCTCTCAGAGACCGTAATTATATGCTACCGCTCGTATATCAAATGGCTAGCATCGGAGAAGAGTCAGGGAAGATCGACGAAATGCTCGGCAAAGCCGCCTCCGTTTACGAAACTGAACTCGACGAGCAGATTAACAACATCTCCACCATGATCGAGCCGATTCTCATGGTCATCATGGCCGGCCTCATCGGCGTCGTCATCGGCGGCACCCTCCTCCCTATCTACTCCCTCGTCAACTCAGTTGCGTAGCACGTCGCAATTCTTGATGATAAATGGTGTATATTTTGCCATTGTATCGATGGGGTATGCGTATACCAATACTTTAGGGGTTAATACCAAAAATTGGTATTAAGCCTTATATATCGAGCATGAATAATCAATAAAAAATCACCCCCAATTAGGAGTGATTTTTTGTTGATAGACCATCGTCTAGTTATTGGTACAATAGATGCCAGCTCCTTCTAGATTAATAGTAAATGCTAATCTACCTGGACCACTAGCCGCTTGTGGCGTTTCGCCATTACACGAAGCACTCGAATAGACATGAATGGTACCCATAGGATCGTCCGTGCTTTGTTGTGTGCAATTGGCGCTAGTGCTACAATCCGTGATTGTATTCTCGAAACTATACGTCGAACCAGTAGAAGGATCACTAAACGTATCTCCATTTGCTGTCAAGTACTGTGTTACTATTGCACTTGTATTACTAAAATCTGTTGGGACGGCATTTTTGTTATTGGATTGATAATTCTGTACAGCCGTAATCAATCTCGCCATATCCTGCCGCCTCTGTGTGTCTCTCTGCGACCTTTGTAATGCTGGGAGCGCTACGAACACCATCAAGAAGATGAGGCCCGCGATTGCAAGCACGAGCACCACCTCGATAATGGTAAACCCAGTCTTTTGCTTTTTGATTTGATTTTTGCTAGGCATAGTATCCTTTCGTTTTATTAGTTTACGCCATGCTACTTCCACTGGTAGCATAACCTTTATCTCATCATAACAAAAAAACACCAAAATGCAAGCGTTTTTTTTATGGCATTCGCGGTGGTTACGTATTAGCGCAGAATGTTCCGCCCACCTCGAGCTCATAGAGCGCCGCAAGTTTCCGCGAGTTAGCTTGCTTTACTTTGTTTCCATCACTATTCCCACTACAGGTTGCCTGTTTTACTATTAAAATCTTGTTGTTATATTCAGTAGTTTCATCCAAATCATTGGTAATCTTTAATGTGTACGGCGTCCCGTTTGGGTCCTTAAAGTTTTCCCCAAGGTAATTATTTAGTAAATCCTGCCATCCCGTTGCTCCAGGTGTATTATTGCGGGTGAACTCGCCCGACTCTCCGCTAGGCAGAGCTCCCCGATTATTCTGCTGATATTTCTTGATGTTCTCAATCAACGATATTACATCTTCTCGCCTCTGCGCATCTCGTTGGCCACGTTGCAAAGACGGTAACGCTATAAACACCATCATCAAAATTAATCCGCCGATCGCAAGCACGAGAGAAACCTCAATTATTGTAAAGCCACTTTTTCTTCTCATCTCACCTACCCTTTATATGCTTATTTTTTTTATTATAAGCGAATTATCCTGCAAAAACAAGGCCTGTCGCACTCAAAACACATACCGTAAACTAAAAATATAAACGCTATCACTTCTTCGTCCTTGATTCGCGCGTCGTCTTTCGAGACCAGCTCAATGTGATAAAATTAGTTTATGCAAATCCTGTTTGCTATTATGCTATTTGTTATTGGCGCATGTCTAGGCTCATTTTTGTGTTGTCAAGCTCGCCGCCTTCATCTAAAAACCGTTAAGTCAAAAACCACTAAGCACCTTGGTGCTCGCTCGGTTTGCTTATCATGCTATCGTCAGCTCAAGTGGTATGACAATCTTCCGATTATTTCTTGGTTGATGCTTGGAGGAAAATGTCGGCACTGTCATCATCGTATCGGCTGCGCCGAAATTCTATCCGAGCTATGTCTTGGTCTCGCCTTTTGCTGTCTCAGTACAACTATAAACGTTACGACGCATACTCCTATGGAGTGGCTCGCCTTTGTTATGGTCCTTGTATTTACGACTGTTGTTGGCTTTCTCGCTATCTATGACGGCCTTTATGGCGAATTGCCAACTTTAGGCTTATTCTTTGCTATCGGCCTGGCGGTAGTTTATTGTATTATTCGAATAATCCCCACCTCTGCCCTTACGCCTTTTTCTTGGACCAGTATCACTGATGCGTTATTTTCGGTCCTTATCCTAGGCGGGCTCTACCTCGTTCTGTATTTGATATCAAAAGGCAAGTGGGTCGGCGACGGCGACTGGCTTCTTGCGACCGCTATTGCTATCGTCCTTGCGCACCCTTGGCTCGCCCTCAACGCCCTGTTTGTGTCTAACCTTGTCGCTTGCGTCGTCGCGCTACCGCAACTAAAGCTTAAAGCTGCTCACCAAATCCACCTTGGTCCATATCTAGTCATTGGTTTCGTTGTGGTCTATGTTATGGCCGGGCCCCTTCTTGGTCTACTTAAATAATAACGTCGCCATATTGCACTATTTCACGCAAACTACAAAACACTATGTTATAATAAACTTATGGTAAAAAGAGGCGATACGCTCATAGAAGTGACTCTAGCAGTTGGTATTTTTTCTATGATCGCGGTTGCCGTCGTCGCTACTATGAGCAGCGGTACTACCAATGCTCAGACCGCACTAGAAACCACTCTAGCCCGCGCCGAGATTGACGCCCAGGCCGAGGCACTCCGCTTCATCCAAACTTCCGCCTCCGCCAATAAACCTGGCTTCAACGATCTTTGGAATGAAATACTTAATAAGGCCGATAATGCGAATAGGTCGGATGTTGTAAAAAACACCATCACCAACTTCGCCCCTTCAAGTTGCAGCGAGTTATATGACACCGAAAACACTAATAATATCTCTGGGCAAAACGCTTTCATCATCGACACCTCTACCCTAGGGGAGTTTATTACGCAAGCGTCATCTGATACTTTCGATTCACTTAGCCCATCAGGTCCTAGCGCGTCATCTAGCTCACTAACCCCATTAATCAGCGCCAAATCCGACACTGGTGGTCCCGACTCTTCTAATGTCAACCCAAGTTTCTCGCAGGCTATCACTTATCCTCGCGTCTACAAAGAAAACAATACCGTAAAAGCTGAAGGTCTCTACGTCGTCGCGGTTAAGGATTCGGGCGCTAAGGTAATCTCAGCTAATAATGACAAGCCCCAAGCTTTCTATGATTTCTATATTCACGCTTGCTGGGATACGTCAAACAGCGACCATCCTTCTACTATCTCCACCGTTATCCGTCTTCTAGGCAAATCTAAACAATAGAAGTAAAGCCCAGTTCGCCTTTGCTTATTACGTTCGTTCTATTTAGTCTCTGAATGAAATTTATCGTGTATTTCCTTGAGATGTACATCTGTTACGTGTGTGTAAATTTGCGTTGTCGAAATATCTGCATGCCCCAGCATCGACTGTACCGCTCTGATATCCGCTCCGTTCATCAGTAAATCCGTCGCAAATGAATGCCTTAATGTATGCGGGGAGACATGTTTTGTGATACCGGCCAGCCTGGCATATTTCTCTACAATTCGTTCTACCGAGCGCGTCGTCATCCGCCGATAATTACCCGAAGTGTCAGCCGTCTGCAGGTTTCTTGAGTTATTAAGAAACAAAGCCGGCAGGGAATCGGTCCGCGCATCCAAATAATCTCGCACTCTGTCCGCCGCCGACTGCGAGATAAATATCGGCCTATCCTTAGAGCCTTTCCCGCGCACCATAAATTCACGTCTTTCCAGGTTAATCGAATCGCGGTTCAGCCCCACTAACTCTGATACGCGTAAGCCTCCAGAGTACAGAAGCTCAATAATCGCCCTATCTCGTAGCCCTGATTCAGTGGATGTATCTATTTGTTCGAGCATATCCTCCACCTCGTCGTAGTGTAAGAATGTTACCTGTTTGCGAATTACGTGTGGCAAATCCACTAGGGAAGGATCCAGTGATTTAATATCGCGTCGCGCTAGATATTTTAGGAAACCTCTCAGCGCAATCAGATGATACGCCTGCGTGATGGTCTTCAAGTCATCATTACCGTTCTCAGACCCGTAGCGGTTTAGCTTAATGCGATACTTTCTAAGTAGTTCCTTTGTGATGTCTTGTGGCCGAATCTCATTCTTGCCACTTACGTCTAGCGCGATTTCTACGAACCTCTCTAGATACAGCCGATAATTCTCAACCGTCTTCTTGCTCCGTCCCGCCTCAACTTCAAGATGCTCCAAAAAATCATTAATCAGCTCGTAGATGTCCATATCTATATTATAACAAATTTGTAGTATAATAAGCTTATGGCAAATGGAGGTGAAGAAGTTAATAGTAAAAGCCAATCAGACAACAGTCCATGGAGCTCTGTTGCGGCTCTCGCCGGTCAGTTCGGGAATAAGGCAATCACTCTTGCTGGATTGGTAAAGGATAAGACAATCGAGCAATTGCAGCAGCCAGTTCTAAACGCTCGTCGCAAAGAGGCTTTAGAGTTCTTTACTAATAACAAAGATGCCCTAGTAAGTGAACCCACTATTCTCGGCTATGAATCAGAATTATCAGAACAACAGCAACGAATAGTAGAAGAATTTAAGAAAAAGAGTGAAGGCTTATGGTCCCGCAAATTTGCCGAAGAGCTGTGCAAAGCTTCCCAACCTAGTTATAATATAGGCGGTCTCCGTGGAACGTACTACGGGAATGCGTGGAGATTCATTAAAAAATACGACATGCCCGTGTCGATAGTGCTTGAGAACGAAGACTTTTATTCTGGCATGGTGGGATCTCCTGAACGTATAGGTGACGGCAAGCTTTCTGAAATTTATCAAACAATGTCCCAGACTAAAGAGGGTGCAGAAAAATTCCAGAAGAACTTCATTAATAATAAAAGATATATATACGACCTAGATTCAGAAATACACGCAATTATTAGTAATGAGCCGTATGATAGGAAGAAGATCTCCGATCTTAAGGTTCTCAAACAGTCAGGGGTATGCTTGTTGAAAGATCAACGTTGGGGCCAGTATCATGACGAAAAGTCAGTAGCTACAATATCTGCCGGAACGGAGTTTCTCATCCAAAATAACTTATTTGACGGACAAGAATACGAAAGAATAATTGGGGACATGCTTAACAACCCTCAGTCCGCCGGAGAATCCGGTTTTAGTATTATGGATATCGCCTCAAAAGCACATATTGTGCCAGAAGGCAACAGCCCCGACATAAAGTATTGGAGCCAAGCCTTAGTAGAGTCGGGGGAGAACAAACTTGAAGTACTACTCCGGGGTAACTTCCAAAAACAGCTGGAAAAACTAAACTTTTCCGATGAATCGGTCATGCGCCTTTTTTCCAGAATCCACATGGAGGACGATTATAGGGTTGCAGTGGCAGAAGTCGAATCCTGGGCTCAGAGCCATGAATTCCAAGAGGCGCTAAAGCAAACAGCCATCCAGGAAACGATTATGGGGGAGATAGAACATCAAATGAAAAACAAAACCATGCATTCCGAGCGCCCACCCGCTCCGTTCTTAATACTCGCGTCCAATCGTGATATTTTAGAAGACATGAGACGACGCGAATCATTCGACAATTATCCCGAATCTATTTCTAAAAATGACACCATTAGAAAAGCCTCTAAGAATGACTTTACGGAGAAAGATCGTTTAGAACTATATAAAGGTCAAGAATATTCTGATTTCTTTGATAATCAAGGAGAACCGAACAATTATTGGTATCACCGTGTAGCTCGAAATCCTTCCACTAGTCCACCACATTCTATTCTTAGCGAGCATGAAAAAAAGAGAATCTCTTTGTTTGAAAAGATGCAAAATAAGGCGTTAGCCTTCATAAACCAAGGTAGCGAAGCTATGAGTACGAGCTTTTATAACAATGTCCAATTACGGTATTGGCAGTTTTTCGACGAATCCGGCAACCTCAAACCTGAATTTTATCAATATGCACTACGGGAAGGAGATTACAATTTTCTGGCAACTCAAGATAAAGAGGAGACAGGCTTTGACGATGCGACGAACGGTTTTTTACAGACGTATGACGTCGTGTCGAGCTCCGGGATAGTTAAAGAGACACGCACCCAAGAGGAGAGACGAGAAATCATTTCCAAGTATTTTGATGTCAGCGGCCCTAAACCAGAATTCTGGCAGACATCATTTGACGCCGGCGACATAGCCTTTCTTATAAAACAAGACGAAGATATCAGAAATAAGATGGGCCTTGATGATGTGTCGGGCAACCTTCTAACAGCATATATCAATGCGAAGAATCCCAAAAAAGAAGAGAGTTTTAATTACTTCATCCTGGACGCCTCTGAGCTTAGTAAAGAACAAAGAAGGAGACAAGGTATCAGTGAAGCGTCCGACGCCCTCTTGGACAGCATTCTAAATCTTGCCGAAGAGTCAACGGCACCCTGGTTCGATCGATCCAACAATATCGTTTCGCTTTTTGATAAGGCTAGCGGGTTGCCCAAACCTGAATTCTGGCAGCTATGTTTAGAGGCCGGTGATTTTTTATTATTAGCAAAACAAGACCGCCTCTTTAGGGCAAACGTTATAGGGTTCGATGAAACAATCAATACTTTTCTTGATCAATACAAAAAGATAGAAGGCTCAATTATTTTGGAGAAGGCGAAAACAGATGACAGGGTACGTGAGGCTATAGATAGATATTTTACGCCCAACGGCCCCAAACCAGAGTTTTGGCAGGATAGTTTCGCGGTTAAGAACTTCTCGTTACTCGCTCGCCAAGATGAAGAAACTAGAAAATCAATGGGTTTCGACGAAGCAACAATGGCCTTTATTAATGGTGCCGCCGGGAAAGTGTTTGCCGGCGAGAAGAGGACCATAGACGAATCTAATGTCATACAGGCATTAACGCGGTTCATTAATAAAGACGCAGACGACTGGAGTGATTCATCTGAAGACGATCTCTTGATCAAGGAAGCCTTTGATGGTAACGATGTAAAGGATTTGAGTTTGGCGAAATTAAGGAGCTTATATGGGGAGTATCTAAAAAACGGCAATAGTATGCAATTTCCGAACGTATTGACGGCTATGGCCGATTATATGCATTCTAAAGGTGGCGCAGGGCCACTCACTCAGATTGAAGCTTTCTTAGACTATGCTGGTGCACTCGGTAATTCCATGCAAGAAGCAAAAAAGGATGACGACTGGAGGAACGAGCTAATTACTAATGTAGCCACTATCGAGGGGATGATGCAGAAATACCGATGGGACAACCAAGAAAAATCTAATTTTTATGCAACCTCTGCCGAGATTATTAATGCAAGCCCAGAGCTTTTCCGGGAATTTACCCAACTGTTTGTTAACAACCTTAGTAAAGAAGAATTTAAAGCTTTTACTGGCGAGATTTATCCACTTTATCGTGCCAAATTGGCCCTCCTACGTGAATACGAAGATCATAGCAACGGTATTGGAGAAGGTTATACTACTATAAAGTATAATCCCTCCGATATCGACAATCTAAAAAACCAACTACACACCGCGTTATTGCCGTTTAACTGCAAAGAGGTTTCAATGGAAAAAAGACGAAAAGGAATTGAGAGAGTTAAAGAAAATATTTTCAGTGAAATATCCGAGCTGTTCAAAACAAAATTTAGTATTCGCCCAGAAGCAATTCCTAGTGAGTTAAGTAAGGCAGACGCCAGGGTTGTAGGTGATATGACGCTCTATTTAGGTAATCTCGCCCAGCCAAACCAGCAAAAAAAGGACATCCTAGGGTTCTACCTAGCGCTTCAACTCGATAGGGATCAAACCGCCTGGAAAAAATTACGCAGTGGCGAGGACGTCTCACCGTCTAATTATCTAGATATTGTATCCAGTTTTGGTGTCGAGCAAGCTGTCGAACAGAGTCGTAGGAACAACCCAATCACGCTAGAGAGTACTAGGATAGATAACCCAGAGAGACTTATCGAGTTTAGGCGTGCCTTACAAAATGAGACGGTCTCAATGAGATTTGGCAACATACAGACGGTTGATCTAAGATTGCAAAATCTTAGGGGTAATATGGAAGAACTTATTGACCCGGACCTCTACCCAGAAGGAATTGACAGGCAGAGAGTAGAGTTATTGAGGGAATTGCCATCTCAGAAGGAGTTTAATAAAATTATTGGCACAATACAACAGAGGATGATGGGTAAAGATATACCGCTCACTGATGAAGGGCAATTAATTATGGGCAGGGTAGAGCAAATCCTCAAAGATAATGATTTAGAGGTTAATACGAATAACATCAAACAGTATTTCCAAACTGATATGAAAACTATCCAAGTCCCATTTAGAATTCTGGAAAGTATAGACAGTTACGGTGTCGTGGATTCCATCAAGGAACTTCAAAGGATGCTTAACCCGCCAGATAATGTGGTTCAAATTCTAGAGAAACTAGGCGAAGCGCCGAAACCCCAATCGGGTGTTATGGCTCTAGGGGAGGACTTAGACTTCCTTGAAAACTTAATGGTAAAAAAGGCCAACGAGCTTACGGAAAATGAGACAAACACTCTCGGAGAATATTTAGGCTCCATTCGTAAAAAGCTAACAGAGCTCGACAGTATATACGGCAAGGTTGTTGAAAACTACAACACGATGAAGAAAAATGGAGTCCACCCAAGCACTCTCAATCAGATTAAGGAGATTGACAAAATTATCTCGAATGAAGCCAACCAATCCGTCATTACTACTACCTGCACAAATGAGATGACTACAATCATTGAAAACATGCGAGCATGTCTCAGCTGCAAAACTAAAGGTATCAATAATGATACTAATCTAACCTTAGGAGACGGGAATATATTCTATATGTGTTCTAGCGAAAGCGCCAGTCGTGGGAGTAGTGTGGCGGACGAAATCGTGTATTTTGTACCATCAGAAGATGAAAACGGCGCGAATAAAAGACTAAGCTTCGTCATGGACCGAATCTATGGGATGAAGAATAGTGACATTATGATGGCCCATATAGAAACCATACTGAAAAAAGCTCACGAGCTTAAGAGTGGGTTTCCGAAAGTCCCTATCTCAGTCATTCTCCCAGATTCTTCCATTAATAGTTGCAGTGCCAGCGTTGACGCCATGGAACTATCTAGAAGGATTGGCTCGGGGGACGGCTTTGAAGATATTAGAGACAAAACCGTCACGGTGCCAGAATCTGGTTTTGGCGACCACTACATCGAGTTTGGCGGTGAAAATGCGCGCGCTTCCGGTCCGCGCAAAGTCTCTGGTATTGAAATCATCATTAACTCTCCACAGACAATCGCAACAGTTCCAAGTCAATAAAATCAGATTGCGTATCATTATTATGTTCGAACTAAGATTAAGTACCAGATATTTATATGTGGTATAATACCAAAAAGGAGTTTTTTATGGCTAAAGAAGAAACTAAAGCAAAAACACAAGACTTTATCCAGAGAAGTCTAGTAGTATTGAAGCCAGATGCTGTTCAGCGCGGTATTGTTGGTGAAATCATTCAGCGCTTCGAACGCGTTGGGCTTAAAATCGTTGGCATGAAGATGGTTATGCCAGACGAGCATCTCTATCGTCAGCACTACGAAGATATTGGCAAGATGATTACTCGCCGTGGTGAGCAGGCATTCCGCTACAATGTTGAGTACATGATGACGGGGCCAGTCATTGCTATGGTTCTAGAAGGTGTCGAGGCGCAGCCGCTCGTGCGCAAAATCGTTGGCCCGACCGAGCCAAAGGCAGCAGAGATGGGCACTATCCGTGGTGATTTCTCTCACATGTCGTTTGGTTATTCGGATGCCAAAGGTGTTGGTGTACCAAACCTCGTTCACGCATCTGGTTCTCTCGAAGAAGCCAAGCAAGAAATTGACCTTTGGTTCAATGGTAACGAGCTCTACGACTATTCTGATCTCAACGAGAAATACACCCGTTAAAGCTGATATACCCGGAAAGGCGTTGGGCTGCGAGATTGCCGTTTATTCGCGAATCAAAATACTTGACCATACTTATATTATAAGTATAATATAAGTATGGTACGTTTTGAATGGGACGAACTAAAGAACCGCGTGAATATACGTAAACACGGGCTTTCTTTTGAAGAGGCTTCTACGGTCTTTTATGACCCTGACGCTATCCTCTTTGATGATCCAAGCCACTCTATAATAGAGAATCGGTTTTTGATAATTGGTACTACTAGAAAGGCCAGTGTCTGTATCGTTAGCCATTGTTATCGAGGTAAGGACGAAGTCATACGTATCATCTCGGCAAGGAAGGCCACCAAGCATGAGAGGGAAACATATAACGGCCATAAAGGAGTATGTAATGAAAAAAGAGTATAATATCGAGGAATTAAATCCTCGCAAGAACCCCTATTCCAATCGCCTCAAAAAACAGGTTACTATCAATATCGACAGCGATACGATAGAGTATTTCAAGACCCAGTCGGAGAAATCCGGTCTACCATACCAGACACTGATTAATCTCTACTTGGCGGATTGTGCAACAAAGAAACGCAAATTAGACTTATCGTGGCATTAGATTATAAGACTTTCTTCAAGAACTCCTTTACCCTCTCTGTCTTCGGGTGATTAAAGAATTCCTCCGGCGTGCCTTCTTCGATAATTTTGCCCTTATCCAGGAATACAACTCTGGTTGCAATTTCTTTCGCGAAACTCATTTCGTGCGTCACTATCATAATCGTCATACCTCGCTCTGCGAGCTCCCGAATGAGCGACAATACATCCCCAATCGATTCCGGGTCTAGTGCCGAAGTTGGTTCGTCGAATAGCAACGCTTCCGGGTTCAGCATCATCGCGCGAATGATAGCAACCCTTTGTTTTTGCCCACCCGAAAGGGAAGCGGGGTACGCCCCAGCTTTCGCAGGTAACCCAATATGTCTCAGTAGCTCCATTGCCCGCTTTTCTGCCGCGACGCGGCTCATTAGATGCAGTTTAACCGGTGCTAGAGTCAGATTCTCCATTACAGTCAAATTATTGATCAGATTAAAATGCTGAAAAACCATCCCAAGGTTGCGTCGTATTTTTCGAATATTCTTCGCCGTTACACGTTCTCCATCCATAATAATCTCACCCGAAGTCGGCTCTTCCATCCAGTTAATACACCTTAAGAACGTAGATTTCCCAGACCCAGATGGACCAAGTACTACCACTCTTTCTCCTTCGGTCAGTTCAAAATTAATCCCATTTAACACTTTGTTTTTACCAAAAGACTTTTTGAGATTTCGAATTTTTAAATCCGTATTCGTGTTTTCCATCTATTCCTCCGTCCTTAAATCACTCCGCCTGAGGCCTTTCTCAATTCGCTTCACAATAAACGTGATAAGATAAATTGTCGCAAGATAGAATAGTGCCGCTACGAACATCGGTACAATATAGCTCGCCATGTTTTGCCCAGAGCCGATGTCTTTTGCTGCCATATTGAGATCATACATTCCTACCATACTGACAATCGCGGTTTCCTTTAGTACGGTTATGATTTCGTTCCCGAGCGCTGGGATGATATTTTTAATTGCCTGCGGTGCCACAATCTTCATGAAAATCGTCAAGTTCGATAGCCCGAGCGCTAATCCTGCTTCCGTCTGACCTTTATCTACTGACAATATCCCACCCCGAATCACCTCCGCCATGTAGGCCGCCGAGTTTAATCCAAAGGCGATAATCGCCGTGATGATACTAGGGAATCCTTTAATCGCAAAAATTACAAAGAACATGATAAAGAGTTGCAAAGCCATCGGCGTTCCGCGGATAATCCCTACATATACTCGGCAAATAAACTTAGGTAGCACCATCCATTTTGACCGTCTGGCTGTATCAACCAAAGCAATCACAGTCCCAAGTACCAGCCCAATCAAAAGCGCAAAGTATGAAACTTGAATTGTTAGTAAGAACCCATGCAGTAGGGAATCGATATATTCCTGTGTACTAAATAGCTCCACGAGCTTCGAAAAGAAATTATCCATGATACCCCTCCATATCTAACCAAAATAGCACATTGAGGGATCTTTCGGAGCTTGCTAGCGAGAACGAAGGAGCTCGCCACCCGTGAAGACGGGCTGGCGAGACTCCGTGCCCGAAAGGTGCTATTCTGGTTAGATAAAGGTTATTCATTGGATAACTCCAGCTGGCCAAGAATAGTGCTTTGAGGAGCTTCCGGAGGTTACGACCGAGGTATGAGGGGTCCGAGCCCCGCGACGGCGGGCGCGAGGAACCCCGTCTCCGAAAAGCACTATTCTGGCTAGCATGATACTATTCATTGGATAACCCCATATATTTTAAAACTAGTCGATCAATTTCAGAAACACCCTCAGCGTCCTCAGTAGACATTTCCGCTAATACTTCATTGAATGCTTCAAGTAGCTCCGTCCGCTCTTTGTTTACCGCTATCGCATAAGACTCTTCCACCGGGTAATCCTCCTCCCGAGTTGGACCAGAATAATAAAGCGGCAGAGCATCAAATTCGGGATTCTTTTCTACGATAAATTTTGCGACCAACTCATCGGCGATTGCGTAATCTATAATATGTGCTTTGATGGAATCCGCCGCTAGCTGATGCGAATCGATGCCTTTGATAGTGGTATTAGTCCCAGACAATACTCCGTTTTCGATCTCGTCTTCTACGAAAATGTAACCAGTACTTCCAATCTGCGACCCCAACCTCGTTCCTTCTAAAGCTTCCCATACTACATGGTCATCCCGTAGCGATGGTGGCATGTTACGGTCGAAGATCACATACTGCACTGAAGTATAATAGGGAATCGTGAAATTTACTTTCTCTTCTCGAGCTGGCGTGATAGTGAGTCCAGCCGCTCCTGCATCCGCAATCCGCCCCGCCTCGACATTGTCGATAATCACATCAAATTCCACGTTCTTAATCTGGATTTTCTTTTGCGTTTTTTCTGCCACACGATCAACGATATCTATATCCACTCCTACGATTTGTCGGTTTTCATAAAATTCAAACGGTGCAAAAAAAGCATTTGTTTCAACCACGTAGTCATAATCAACTTCTCCTCTGATTGAGAAATACACGCTTACCCCCATTCCGACCGTCACCACTAGAAACAAAACCATCCAGACCAAATTCTTGACCTTAAGCATAATATAAGTATAGCATAACAAGCTTCATGACCAACAAAAATGGTGACCCGGGTGCGAGTCGCATCGCTAGATTCGGTTATGATTTCTCATTTGAGAATAAAAGCCGACAGATCGGTGTTTTATTCTTGCGAAGTGCGATTTATGATCGAGCGAGCAAAAAAACGCCGAGATGCCGGCTTTTAACTCGAATTTGGTGACCCGGGTGCGAGTCGAACGCACAACCTTCTCCTTAGGACGGAGCTGCTCTATCCATTGAGCTACCAGGCCACATTATGTTATAATTATACCATGAATCTGTTCAAGAAAAAAGATTCCAAGAAAACCGAACAAGAGAAGGTGGAAGAACGCCGCGAGGAAGTTCTCGCTACAGGCCGTAAGTTTAAATATCCTCTTCAGTGGACTAAGCATCGTATTGTTGTAAACACAGTATTAATCGGGGCAGTTGTTCTTGCTGTCCTGATTGCTGGTGTTTGGCTTGCGTTGTATCGCCTCAACATGACAGACGACTTGCTTTTTAGATTAACTAAAATTTTCCCAGCTCCGGTAGCGTATGTGGATTCTAGTGATGTACGCTTTTCTGATTACCTAATGCTTTATCGTAGTAGCATGACCTCTCTTGAGCGCCAATCTACTACCCAATTCGAAGAAGGTTCCATTGAAGAAGTGCGCAATGAATATAAAAGAGCCGCCCTGACAAATGCTGAGCTTTATAGTTTTGCTACAAAAATCGCTAAAGAAAAGGATATTACGGTTTCTAATGATGAAATCCAAGCCGAATTGCAGCGTCACGTTAAAATTGGCGGCGTTGATCGTAGTGAAGAAAGCTTCCTAAAAATTGTCAGCGAGAACTTTGGTCTGAACCGAGACGAATACGAGAGGATGATTTATCTAAGCCTCATTAAGGCGAAAGTAGCAACTTCAGTTGATTCCAAAGCGAACCAATTAGCCGAGCAAGTTGAGTCTATCCTTAGCTCGCATGATTACGATTATATGGCCGTAGTTGAGGAGTTAGGAAACAATATTATTTATGAGGAAACCGGCGGTTTAGTCGGTAGTACTAATATAGACGGTGGCCGCGCCACTGAGGCTATGAAACTCGAACCGGGCCAGAGTAGCAAAAGATTCATTTCTATGAATGGTGACGGCTATTATTATGTTAAACTCATCAAGAAAACCGAAACCGAGGCCCAATTTGTTTCTATCAAAATTCCATTTACTGAACTGGATGTCCAATTTGCCAAACTTCAAGAAGAAGGGAAGATTAACGAACTTATCGAAATCAAAGAGCTTGGCGCTATCGAGCAGCCCAGCGACTAATCAACAACAAAAAAGCGCCCAACATAAGTTGAGCGCTAAGCTTTTTACTCGTGCTAAGTACGACCGCAATCTACACTTTCAGGTAGTAATGCCCATCAGCCCTCGAAAGGTAAAAAGTTTTATCTACTTTCTGTTGCTTGAGCGCCAGAACAAAATCGCCATTCCCAAGGTCGAAATAACCAACAAAATAGAGCTCACTAACCAATATGTCATACGAGGCGCTCTCTACACTGTCTGGGTTGAGTAACAAAACTCCACTCAAAGTGAAAGGGGTAAAATTATTATGCTCCCGTATGGCCTGCTCAGTTGAGTCTTCAGGAAAACGTAATTCGATTGGGGTGATTCCGTGTAGGGTTTCAATAACGTTCGATGCGGATACGGATACTGGGATAATTATTGTAAACTCGATGCCGTAGCAATCAGATTCTGGGAAGTATAAGACGGCCTTTACGTGTTCATACAATGTATTGGGGCTTAAAGATTTACTAATTGGATACATATTTATTCCTCCTACTCTAAACCAGAAAGGGTTAAGGTACCAAGATGCTTTATTCTAACATACTGTTCATACTATGTCAAATATGGTCTCGCTTATTTTGTCTATGTGCTCTCCTCCCTCTACTTATATTATAGAAAATACCCGACCAGACGTTCAGGTATTTTCTATGGTGCACGACTTTGTATGAAGTTCGTACTCGGTTATTATACCATAGTTAATCCTATTATATTTTTAAGCCCGATAGGAAGATAATACACTTCAGCTTATCGCCCTTCCTGCATCCATCCATCTTGCATTTTTGATGTATTTATGATATAATAGAAAAGATAGCGGAAGCCACCTATAGAACATTGAAAGGAGTTGATTAACGATGGCGAAAAAACACGTCTGGAGAGTCAAAAAGGAATACTTCCGTCAACTCAAAAACGGGAGCAAGAGTCTTGAAATTCGAGTAGGATACTCGCAAATCAAGAAAGTGAGACAAGGAGACACCATTACTTTTGAGAACTACGGTAAGAATGAGTTCGATGTACTGCGTGTCAGCGTGTACGACAGTTTTGAGAGGATGCTTGAAGTAGAGGGGGTAAAAAACGTACTTCCGGATATGACTTTCGATGGAGCACTCAGGACGCTCCGCGATATTTATCCGAAGGATAGGGAGTCGCTCGGTGTTTATGTCTTTGAATTGAGATTCAAGACCAATGACGCCAAGAAACCCACGCTTGAATTCCTGAAAGCATCTGACTTGCTGAAAGCGGAACGCAATAAGACTTTCTCAAAACTGATTGCAGAAAGTTATATGATTACGGATTGGATTTGCAAAGACTATCCGTCGCATTGCGACCATTTCTATAGTAAGTACGTTCCGGGTATCTTTGATGGAGAACGTGAGGTAATTTCTTGCTACGTTGATGGCAAAATTGCCGCTACGGCATTTCTTAAAAAAGACAAAACGGAACTCAAAATTAGTACACTCTACGTAAAACCCGAGTATCAGAAACGAGGTATCGCTACGGCTTTAGTCGAAAGATGTTTTGAATGGCTCGGCACAACCAAGCCACTCATTACCATTGCCGACTATAAACTCGACCAGTTTGCTGGAATTATCAAAAAGTATGACTGGGAAGAAACTCAAGTTCTCGATAGTGGCTATTATAATGACCATTCCAGAGAACATGTATTTAGGTATAATTGCAAAAATGTGGGTATGATTATGCTTAAATCATAGTTTGGGAGGAG
>CAMYWN010000002.1 GCA_947302765.1 uncultured Candidatus Saccharibacteria bacterium | reverse complement strand
AGGTGTTTATGATGGGGTGCTAAATGTGCAGGGGTCGGGTTACGGTAGAAGCGAAGACACGGTAGTGTATGGTAAGATGATAGTTTTTGATAGCGAGGAGAACGATGATGAGGGTAGTGGTGGTGATAGCGATGGCGGCGATAGCGGGAGTGGTGATAGTAGCGGATGCTTGGAACATTTGAAGGGGGCTGGTTTGGAGACGGAGCAAGGTTTTTGTGTTTATACGTTGGTGGGTAAAGATCCTGATTGGTGGGTGCGTAATAATCCTGAAATGGCTGACGTTATGGAAAATACTGGATTGACTGCTTTATTGCAAATTGTGGGATTGAGTACAACGGTCCCAGCGAATAGTGATGATTCGGGTGAGAGTACTGGAGGCGGGGAGGCTTTAGCTGGAGTTATTGAAACATATTCACCAAAGTGGGGGGTGGGGGTTCAGGAGAAGGTTGTAGGAGATTCTAGTCCTAAACCTTTTGAGGGGACTATTTTGATAGTTAGACATCCGTATTCTGGTAAAGTTCATACGCTGTTTTCGAATAAAGCGATGACGGAGAGTGAGTTATCGGCTGCTTTTCGTGCAGATGATCTGAAGTTTTCATATGAAGATGTGGATTTTTGTATTAACCCAAATGGAATTGATGGGGCCCCGAGTGCGATTAGTGCTGATGTGAGAATTGCGAATAATGCGGGCAATGCCGTTGGGATAGATGTAATTATGGATTCTGGAAATAATAGATGTAGGAGACGTGTGTAGCGATGAGATATTTTGAAAAGAAGCAGTCCGATTGGAGTAAAAAGCGATTATTTCGGAGTGGATTTACCTTGGTCGAACTTTCTTTATCAATGGCGTTTATTGGAGTTCTCTCAATTATTATTGTGTTTGTGATTAATGGGGCGGTTTCGTCGTATAGAAGAGGAATAACCTTGAATTTAGTTAATACTGTAGGTACTGAGGTGACCGAGGAGATAAAAACAACTGTACATAAGGCGCCAATGATTATGAGTTTTGAGTCTTTGTGTCGTGGGGTGTATGGGGATGGGAGTGACAAGGATAAATGTTTGGATTATAATGGCGCGGGGTTGATTGCGGTGTCTCAGAGGGGAGATATTTATAAGGGCGGAGACAGGATTTTTGAAGGTGTGCCAGTTTATGGGGCGGTGTGTCTGGGAAATTATTCGTACATCTGGAATTCGGGATATTTTTTCAATAGTGACTATGAAGTGGAAGATCGTAATAGTGCGGAGATGAACGGGCTTTCCTTTAGGGTACAAGATAATAGCTCTGGCGGTTTTACAGAGATTTGGGGGAAGGAAAAGGGTGGACGTTTACTGAGAATTAAGGATGAGAAAAGAGCGGTATGTAGGGATTTGATTAATCCGCCAGGAGATGCGTTTAGTTACTTTAATAATGGGCCCAGTGGAGCTGAGTCTAGTGATATTAATGATAGTATCCTGTTCACGCTAGATAATGGTTTTGATATTGGTGAAGATATGGCGGAGATTTTGACGAATGAAAGCAAGGTGGCGGTGTATGGATTTGACGTTGAGACGCCGGCGATTGGAGATGGAACTTTGTATAATCTATCGATTACGCTTGGAACGATAGACAGTGGGATTAATATCAATGACGAAAACTGTAAGGTTTCGGGCGGGGCGAATGATTTGGATTTTTGTGCGATTAATAAATTTAATATTACCGCTTTGGCGAGTGGAGGAAGAAAAAATGATTAGTCTAGGTGATAGGAGAAAAGGTGCTGCGTCTTTTTATATTGTGGCGATATCTACGTTGATACTTGTTATTGTCGTGGCGAGTTTTGCCACGCTAATCGTTTCACAAATGGAGCGAACTTCGAACGCGGATTTGTCGCAGTCTGCTTATGATGCGGCGATGGCTGGCGTAGAAGACGCTAAGTTGGCGTATCTGAACTATAAGAATTGCAAGGCGGCCGGATACACGGCAGCGTCGAGTGTTAATCCTGACGGGGGACTACCGAATGACGATAGTGGTGCCTGTAGCTATATCTTATATTATATGAATAATCCTGATTGTGACATGGTGGCCAAAATGCTTGGCCGAACTGTAACTTCAAATGTAGGTATAGAGGTAGAAGAAGATGGGAATGGGAATAATATGCAGCAATACTATACCTGCGTGAAGATAAATAATCAGCCGCAAGAACAAACTAAGAGTCTTCGGCCATATGAGACAGCAGTGTTTAAACCAGTGTTCGCATCCGGTTCGGCGAGCGAAATAAAAAAGATAAAGGTCCGGTGGGGCGGAAATTCTAAATTATCCGTGACGATTTTGCAGGCACCGAGTGGCTTTAATTTTGATGATTTTACTTTTCCGTCATTAGATGGTGATAATGACGAGACTGGGACTAACTTGGGTACAGTATTTTTGACTAGTGGCGATACTGGGGGTGATGGGTCTGTTTCTAAGGAGGTTGTAATGAAGTCCAATGACAAGACTGTCCAGAATGAGATGCGTACTATTAGCTGTAATGAGGGCGCTGATAAATGTGAGGCTATTATAGAATTACCTGCCGTTTATAATGGGAGTGATTCGGTAAAGAAAGCGGACGGTCTGTTTGAAATAGCGATTATGAGCTTCGATAGTGGCAACAATAATGAGGAACCTGTGAGTATTAATTATCTTAAAGATGGTGACGAGCCGGTTAGTATTGAGAATCAATTTGTGGTGGATTCGACAGGTAGGGCAAACGATTTGTATAAAAGGGTTAAAGTGACTCTAGACGCAGAAGGGCAGGGTGACTTAGTGATAGGTGGCCCATTAATCCTGGGCGATGATGGCTTGTGGAAAGACTTTTCAGTGACGACGGAGCATAACTTTAAAGAATAGCGTTGGCGTAATGGCTTAGCTATTAGCCATAATCGATGGGTTGGTAGCTTACTATGATCGTTATGTTGGTTGCTAGCCGAAGGTGTTGAGATATTGGAAAATATTGACATAATGATGCTAATGAGCTATAATGTATGGTACATCGCGGGGTAGAGCAGCCTGGTAGCTCGTTTGGCTCATAACCAAAAGGTCGTTGGTTCAAATCCAACCCCCGCAACCAGAATTATCTGGGTTTATTTTTTTTCGACTATTTTTTTCGCAGCTAGTTTAAGAGCATAATTGAAACTATTCATGATATGGGGGGTGCTAGCTAACTCGAGAGCCGTGAGGTGATGTCTGATGACAACAGAAACTTCGTTGGCGATAAGGCTAGCGTTAGGACAGACGAGGCTGGCGCCGATGAGGCGATTATTCTTATCAGACAAGAGCTTGATGAAACCATAGTTGAAATTATAAATCTTGCTTGCTGGGATCTCGTCTAGTTTGATGATGGCTTTTTTGTATTTGCGATCGCGTTTAATTAGATCGTCTTCGCTATAGCCAATAGTGGCGACTTCTGGGAAGGTATTAGTTTGACGAATGAAGCCATGATAGTTGAGGATGTTTTTTGACTTATGGATGAGGTTAGTGGCGAGAGTGAGACCCTCGGTGTAGGCGCGCTCAGTGGAAGATTCGGTGCTGATACAATCTCCGATGGCGTAAATGTGTTTGGCTGTGGTTTCAAAGTGTTTATTAACAACAATGCCGGAGTTTTTGTATTTGACTTTGGCGTTTTCGAGGCCGCAATCTAAGTTAGGTTCGCTACCGGTGGCTAGGACTATATTGTCTACGCGGATGAGTTTTTCTTGGTTTTCGAAGCGGAAAATAACGGATTTACTAAAGCTGTCTTCTTGAATGGCGACGACTTTGGTGCTGGTAAAGACGGACATACCTAATTCTTGTGTGAAGTAGTTCGAGATAGTTTCTCCGACTTCTTGATCTTCCTTGGGGAGGAGACGTTCGGCGAATTCAAATAGAATTACTTTGACACCAAGTTCCGCATAAAACGAGGCGATTTCGCAACCGGTGGAACCGCCGCCAACGATAGCGAGAACTTTGGGAAGACGTCTAGTTTTAATTGCAGTTTCGGGGGATAAGAATCCGACGGTTTCGGTGCCAGAAATTTCGCTAATTTTGAGGTGTGAGCCAGTAGCGATGATGAAATTCTCTGAGGTAATTCTGCGATTACCGATAGCAATAGTATGAGGGTCAAGAAAGTTAGCAAAACCATTGAAACAAATTATGCCGGATTCTTCGTAGAGCTTTTGATTGTTACCGCCGGCATTGACGATAGCTTTAAGCTCACGAGAAGCAATAGTGGAAAAATTAAAGGTTAAATCTTGGTGCCCAAATTCTGGGAGTGAACGTGCTTTGGAATATGTGTGGGAAAAATCCAGCGCAACAGCATAGGGGATGTCACGAGTGTTGAGGTTTGAGCCACCAAAATAACGTCCTTCGACGAGGGCGACACGTTTTTTGGCTTTGCCAAGAGTTAAGGCTGCAGCACTGCCGGCTGGGCCACTGCCTATGACTATGTATTTAAAATCGTATTTTTTGCCCATCTTTATATAATTGTATCACGATTTTCATAAACATAAGCTAAATCTTGATGGTATTTTTTTAATTCTTTGGCTAGGGTACGTTGTAGATCTTTTTCTGTAATGATAGTTTTTGTGCTAAGCTTTTTTGTGGCGGCTTTAAGGGACTTCTGGATAAAATCTTCGGCGGCACCAGAGGGTATGCCTATAGCTTTGGCGTCGATTTTTAGTGCTTTAGTGATTTTGTCGAGATCGAATTCTTCCATTTTAAATTGCCCTGAAGATTATAATTAATAATGCGATTATTAGATAACTAAAACTGATAATAAATTTTGTGAAGGTCTTTTCTTTGGCGCGCGATCTTAAAATGTCGGCAAGGTTGTGGTGAGTATGATATTTGTAATAAATGATAAAAAGTGGAATGGTGGGGGTGATAATGTATAAGACGGTAAGGAGGTCGTTGGCGACATATGCGGCTGACATCTCCATGATTTCGATTGCTGTAATAATAAACAGAGGAAGTGTAAAAGGGAGTTCGCAGACATTTGAAAGTGCGCCAAGTGTGAAAGCGTCGGATAGGCGATTGGTTTTTGTGGCATAGCGATGGAGGGATTTGGCGTATTTTCTGGATAGAAAAGTAGTAGTGGAGCCTTTATGATAATAAAAGAAGAAGCTCGAAAATGCTAATGCTAGAGTAACTCCGGCGGCTAGCCAGACAACGAAACTATTTTCTGGTCGAGCTTCGCCGAGAAACAAGAGGTTTACTAGATAATAGGAGGAAAGGAAAAGGCAAGCAGAGATAACTTCGGTACCTAGAATAAAAAAGAGCCCTAATATGGAAGCCTTGCGGCGTGAGCGTTTGCCAAGGGCGTAATGATAAAACAAAGCAAAAACTCCAGGTACGATTTGGAGAGACGACATGATTAGCATAGACAGGATAACGATTCCGATAGAGGCGAAAACACTCATGCTTTGATTATACCACGAAGGGGGTTGCGTTTCTATAGCTTGAGTGCTAAGTTTGCGGCATGAAAAGAAAAAATAGAATTGTCGTCTTAATGTGTGGCTTAATGATTGCTTTGATAGCGATGTGTTGTCGTGTATTTGCGGTAGAAGTAAATAGTGATTTGCCAGAAATATATATAAAAGCAATTAATCCTGGATATACGATTGACGGCAAAAGTAATGTCGGAGAAATGATTGAAATTGGCAAGAATAGCTCCGACGAAATGATTTCGCTCGCTGGCATAACTATAGGCTATACTAACTCAAGCGGGAACGACTCGGTTTTGGTGGAGTTTCCCGAGAATAGTTTTTTGACTGGCGAGAGCATACTCCTTCGTTTGGCTAGCTCGCCCGAGAACGAGCTAGCCGCTATGAACTACACAAAGACGCTGGCTTTTCGGGCGGGTTTGACTATAAAAAGGGGAGATGAAGTAATAGATAAGGTGTGTTGGACGGGAAAGGATGAATGTTATAAGGATTTTAAATCGGCTGAGCCAACGGTTTTGGTACGGAATGTGGAAACTAATTTATTTGAGCACGTTAAGGAGTATGAGGCGATTTATGATGCAAAGGCTTTTCTGATAAAAGAGGAGGTGAACGAAAGTGACGATAAATTGCTACCGCAGTGTAGAAGCTTGCAGTTTTCAGAGATATTAAGTTATTACGATACGGCAAGAACGGAGCAGTTTATAGAAATATATAATTCTGGCTCGGAGCAAGTGTTATTGGACGGTTGTAATCTAAAATATAAGAATAAAAGTTATGACCTTATGGGAATAGTAAAGCCGGAAGGGTACATGGCTTATTATCCACGAGATTTTGCTTTGACGAAAAATCCGACAAATAAGAATACCATTGAGTTAATAGATGTGGATGGGGAGGTGGTTGACAAGCTAGATTATTATAACGGACAGAGGAAGGGGACGGCTTACGCCCTGATTGGATACGATGCGAAGGGGGAGGAGACATGGAGGACGACATATGCTCCTACGCCGGGAGCTGGGAATGTTTATCAGGAATACAAAACCTGTGAGGAGGGGAAAGTAATTAATGAAGAGACTGGAAATTGCGTAAAAGTAACAAGCGTGGCAGTAAAAACATGTCCCGAAGGTCAATATTTGAATATTCTGACTGGCCGGTGCAGAAATATACCTCAAGAGTCGGCAAAAAAGGAATGTAAGGAGGGTTATTATTTAAATCCGGAGACAAATCGTTGCCGTAAGATTGTGGAGAATAAGGGGGCGGACTACGAATTGAAACCATCAGAGAATGAGGGCGAATCGTCATTCGTAGCTTGGTGGATTGTAGGGATTGTAGTCTTAGTAGGTGTATTATATTTGGCCTACGAATTTAGGAGCGAGCTTGTAAGGCTTTTTCGTAGAGCTTTGCGATTATCTCATTAAAGACAGCGTCGCGAGGTTGGTCGCCTCTAACTCTGATGAGGAGGCCGAGTTCGTTGTAGTGCTGGATAACTGGGATGGTTTTTTCGCGGAATTCTTTAATGCGATTTTGGAAGATTGCCGGGGTTTGATCGTCTGAACGGTTGCCGCGATCATTTAGTTCTTTGGATTTTGTGAATCTTTCATTGATATCGGCCTCGGATAAATCGAGGATAATGGCGGCCATGATTGGGTGACCGGCGCCTGCGGCGACGGACATGACTGGGTTTTCCTCACCTGACCAGCGCCCGATGGAGGATAGGATGAGGGGGGTGCGGAAGAGATCGGGGCGTTCAAAATATGGTAGAACCCACTCGTAGAAGACGTCGGTGGGAGTGAGAGCGCCAGAGGCGGTATAAGATTTATTGGTTTTTGCTTCCATGGCGCGGATAATGATGCCAGAAGAAAGAAATTTGGCGCCTAGAGTTTCGGCTAGTTTGATGCCTTGAGTGTCTTTACCTGACATCGGGAGGCCAAAAATATTGATAGAGCCTGCGCCTAGCCATTGTTTGATAACTTCGATTTTTGATTCCATATTATAATGTTATCATAGAATGACTGAATTAGGGTGGGGTATTTGTTGCTACTGGGGATTTGAAGTGTAGACAGGGCTGGGTTAGTATAGATAGGATGAAATTAGTATGGACATGATGAAATTAGCACTCTTGCATTCTGGGTGCTAATTTTGTATAATGTAGTTATGGAAATAACAAAAAGACAGAGACAGATTCTCTGTCAGGTAGTGGAAGAATATGCGGAGACGGCTGCGCCGGTAGGCAGTATGACAATGGCGAAGCTGTTTGGTGTATCTCCGGCAACAATTCGGGCCGAGATGGCAAGATTGGAGGCGCTTGGTTTAGTGGCGCAGCCGCACACTTCGGCGGGACGCGTGCCTACTGATGCGGGATATCGTTTTTATGTGAACCATATCAGTGATAATAGGGAGCAACTGGGCGATATTGAAAAGAGAGAAATGAGACAACGGTCGTTTGAGCGGGGAGAACATGCTCTGCAAGTACGAGTGAGCTCGCAGTCGCGGGCTGATGCGGCGATTCGGCGGGCGGTGGATGTGTTGGTGGATTTGACTGGGAATTTGGGGCTAGCGACGATAGGAGGGCAGCTGTATTTAGCAGGGATATCTAAGCTTTTTACGCAACCGGAGTTTTTAGATAATAACCGCGTGCAGGCGGTGGCAAAACTACTGGATAATCTGGAGCCGTGGTTGATGGAGGCGGCGCCGGGTGAGCCACTGAATATCTTTATTGGACAGGAAAACCCGATTGGAAGGAATTCACAGGTATCTTTGATTATATCGAAGTTTCGTTCGCCTTTTTCGGATAGAAGCTATATCGGGGTGCTAGGGCCGACAAGGCAAGATTATTTAAAAGTAATGTCACTGGTAAAATATGCCGGTAATATGTTGGAGGAAGGATTATGAAAAAAGTAGAAAAAACACAAGGCAAGGGTGATTTTGAAGCGGAAATTACTAAAATTTCAGAAGAGTCTAAAGCAAAAATTGCTGAGCTGACTAACGATTTGCAGCGAACGAGGGCAGATTTTGAGAACTATCGTAAGCAGGTGGAGGTACAACGCGAAAATGCGGCTAAGACGGCGAAGTTTGCGACGGTTATGAGGTTTTTGCCACTAATTGACGATATAGATAGAGCGGTGGCGAGCTATAAGAATGAGCTAGGTCCAGTATCCGGGGTGTTAGCGAAGACGATGAAGGAGTTGGAACTTGCTAAGATAGTTTCAGATGAAGGGACGGAATTTAACCCGGGCATTCATGATGCGGTAATGGTAGAGGGCGACGGTGAAAAGGAAGTAGTGGCAGAGACTCTAAGGACTGGGTACTATTATCAAGGAGAGGTGCTCCGCCCTGCAATGGTGAAGGTGAAACGGGTCTAAACCCTGAGATTCCGAGGGTAGGGCTTTTGACAGAAATAGCAATCTGTGCTATAATAGTGAATATAGGTAACTAAGTACATTTAAAAGGCCCAAATACGGGATGGGATGATTGGGGATGATAGGAAAAACATGTTAGTTTTATTGTCTTTAGTCATCCCATCCAGTTGATAGAGGGAAGAAAGGGGGTAACTAAGATGACAACACTGAGTAGTCCGGCGGGACAGTAAACACGCCTCGCCATGGCCTTACGTAGGGACTATAGGGGAGTATCATCAGTCTACGTCTTCTCTCAAATAGGGCTGGGGGCGTCAGCCCCCTCTGTTATTCCTTGAAAAGGTATTTTCACAAAAAGCCTTTTGGGGGATAACATTACATATTATGGCTCGGGCGGCATTGCTCGAGCCAATTTTCCTTTAGTAGTTCTTTAAAAAGTAGGAGATGTATTTATGTGTTTTGGCGGACTAATTACGGGAATGTTCCCGAACCTCTTAGCTAATCATATGGAGACAGTAGATGAACCACGCTCGATTGGGGAGCCGGTATGGACTAAGGATGACGAACTGCGTATGTGGTGCTTTGGTGGTCGATGGAGCTATAAGCTGCCTCAGGATTATGTTCTTAAGATACTCGGTAAGATGAACCCTGGCTCGACGACAGACGAAGACGGTTTTGTCCTTCGATTATCAAGTAACGTATTAATCCTCCCAAAAGGTCGTGATGGTAAGCGATGGGGGTATTATTTGAGGAATGGAAAACTGAACTCGGCGAATGGAGTATTTAATATTCTTTCATCGAACGGCGCACCATTTAATGGTAAAATAAGAGAGGAGGTAATTCGAGATGCGTAGTGGGCATGGTGTGGTGAGTAAACCGGGATATCAAAAAGGCTCCGTAAAGTGGTCAAGAATCGAGGCGGAGTTGAGAGAGGAAAAATCAAAATCTGAAGTTGGCCGTAAGACTGGTCCTGATGCCAGTAACTCCTGCGGAAGACAAAAGCCGGACGGCTCGACATGGTCGTAGCTTTACAAGTAGGCTAAGATAGGGCACTCAGTTGAGTGTCCTTTTTAATGCCGTAATGCTATTATGGGGGTAGGGATGTATTGGATAGGGAAGCAAGGGTGGACATCGATATTGCGCTAAGATGTTGCATATTTTATTAAAATGTCATCTTATTAAATGAGGAGCGGGGTTTACTTTTAAGAGGTGGGGTGATAAAATAAGGGGAAGTAGAAAGGATTTTTATGGCTGAATATAAGTTAAAGTTAAAAAATAGAGAATTGACTGGTAAGAAGTTAGCGGCTTTAAGGAATGAAGGAATGATTCCTTCGGTGGTTTATGGCGGTAAAGCGCCGATTTTGACGGCCTCTTTTTATGTGGAAACCGAGAAAGTTTTAGAGAAAGCAGGCTATCATTCGCCGATTGATTTGGATATTGAAGGGAAGAAAAGAATCGCGATCATAAAGAATGTAGGATTTAATCCGGTTTCGCGTAGAATTATCAATATTGAATTCTTGGCGGTTTCGGCAAAAGAAGCGGTGGAGGCGACTACTCCGATTGTAATAACGAATTTTGAACAGTCCGAGGCAGCGAAGACCTTTCATTATGTCTTGTCGCATCAGATTGATGAGATTGACGTAAAGGCGAAGCCTTCTGATTTACCGAAGGAATTGACGGTAGATGCTGCCAATCTTAAGGAGTTGGATGATAAGTTGACGATTGCAGATATTAAGCTGCCCGAAGGTGTGGAATTTGCTGATAAGGAGCTTGATATGGAGCAAGTAGTAGTGTCGCTTTATGACCCGGCCGCTGAAGCGGAAAAGCGTGAGGCGGAGGAAAAAGCGGCTACTGAGGCTGCTAACGAGGAGGCTCCAGCTGAAAGTGGCGACGCTAAGCCGGAAGGTGACATTGAAGAGGCTGCATAGTTAAGCTGATGAGGGGGTTATTGAGTTGGTTTAATACTGAAGCAGGGTTTAGTGACAACGCTAAGGAGATAGTATTATCAATTTAATACAGAAGTATTGGCAATGAGGCGCTCGATCAGGGCGCTTTTTGCTGGCTCGGCGTTAGAATTGTCACCCTTCCAGGCGTAGAGTGCGGGGTCTTGAAGTGCGCGAGCAAAACTAAAGGTGACAGGCCAGGGGAAAGGACCGTTTTTGATGACTGCAGCGAGGTTGTCGGTGGCTTGCTCCACGGTTTGGCCGCCAGAGAGAAAGACAATGCCGGCGAGCTCTGGTGGAACGTGGTTTTTGAGAACTTTGGCGGTGGTAGAGCCGACTGCTTTTGGAGTAGAAGGAGAAGGATAGTGCTTGCCAGCGATGACCATGCTGGTCTTGAGGATGCAGGCTGCAAGATTGACACCGGCGGTATTTAGCTCCGAGAAGAGGATGTCGAGGATTTTTGCGGTCACTGCGGCGGATTGTTCGATGCTATAGTATCCGTCATAAACAACTTCTGGTTCGACGATAGGTACGATGCCGTGCGTTTGGCAGGTTTTGGCGTACTTGGCGAGAATATAACAGTTATTTATAACGGCATGTTTGGTGGGGGTTAGGATGCGATTCTCATGATCTAGGCGGATTTCAAAGGCGGCGCGCCATTTAGCGAAGCGAAGGCCCATTTTGTAGTATTCATTAAGACGACGATCTAGGCCATCTAAGCCAGAAGTATAAGTTTCTTCGGAATTAGGGTACTTTTGGAGGCCTTGGTCGACCTTAATTCCAGGAATGATGCGATGACGAGTGAGGTATTCAACGAAGTTTTCGCCAGTGTTGGTACTTTGACGAGCCGTTTCGTCAAATAGGATAACGCCACTAACGTATTTTTCTAGGTCGGGAGCCGTGATGAGGATATTGCGGTAAGAGCGACGGGACTCGTAGGTATCAGGGATGTTTAGTTTAGCGAATTTTTTCTTAATTGAGCCACCAGATTCGTCGGCGGCAAGAATGCCTTTGGGTTTAATAAGGAGGTTGGCGGCGATGAGCTCGAGATTTTGGCTGGAGGAGCTAGTACTGGCAAGGTACCTCAGTTTTGCAAGAGATAATGTGGAATCTAGTTTGGAGTTTTCGACGTTAATGCGGGCCATTTTGAGGCAAGTTTCAAGGGAAAGACCGAGAATGATACCGCCCAAGATGGTGGCTGAGGCAGTTGTGTAGGTGGATAGATGAGTAGATAAATCAACACGGTTAGGAGAAATGGGCTCGGTGAGGTTGCGGCAAGAAATTGAATGTTCGTCTAGATAAACAAGGAGCCGAGAGTCGTTTTTTAGTGATAGATTGGATGAGTTTGATGAAGGGGTTTCGACAAAAACGATATCGGCGATTTGAGCCAGAAACTCGAGTTTTGGGTTGTGCGTTGCGGGTAGGTAGAATGCGAAAATAGTACGGGGGTGGGACTCTAAATATGATACGAGGCGATTAATTGTGCTTTCTTTGAGGTTTGCGGAGCGGTCGACGAAGATATAATCGTAGGACTCTTCAGGGGGAATAAAGGGTGTGTTAGCAAAATCGCTAGGTGCAAAGTAACAGGCTTGTTGGTCTGAAATGAGAATATATCGGCAGGAATCGGCGGATGATGATGATAGGCCGTCTTCGGTGAGATGGAGATTGGAGTTAATAATATTTGCTTCTAGGCCCATTTTAGAAAGAACCTCTAAGGAGACAGCAGCACCACCAAGGCAGCTTTTGCGGTGAAAAAAGTAATGTTTACTCGCATCAAAACTAAGATTTAGCCATCTGGTGCCATGTTTATCTATTTCAAAAGATTCTTTTCTGGAATCGAGATTAAGATAAACGTCTTTTAGAACTGTGCCTACGATTAAAACGTTCATGGTTATATTATATCATACGAATACCGAGCGGTGTGTTAGGAAATGGGCTGCCGGTGCTATTCGTAATACTGGGTCAACAAAGGTTGGAAGTGTTATTGGGCAAATTTGCTATCGATAAGGCCTTTTAGATCGTTGAACCAAGCAGGAGGAGCGTCATTGCCTTTTGCTTCGCAGGAACTCGAGTCTGAATTGTCAATCTGGGCAAGCCAACCCCAATTTGCCTGCTCTTCGGGGTTTTCGTTTTGAGAGTAGCCGGGGTACTCGTAGCTTGAGAAATCATTAATGCCGTTATTTAATAGCTGCTCGAAGATGTCGCTAGTGTCGGTCTCGACATTCTTGGTAGTAGTGAGGATGTCGCCGGTACTACTGGAGTCTTTGGTGAAGGATTCGATATTGCCTTCTGGGCTAACGAAGATACCGGTTGTGCCGCTGTTGGTGCTCAAGTATAAATAAACAATATCGTCTGCGGATTTAGGAAGGTTGCAACTGATCTTGACGGGTTGACTTTCGAAAGAACCAGCAACTATGTCGTTTGTTTGGTCTGATGGTTGGCTGTTTTGGAGGGAGATGACAAGGCTAATGACGCTAAGGACAAGGCTGAGGCCAGCGACCACAATTCCGGTAATGGATAAAACTTTCGGGAGATTATGCGAAGATGATGTGGTAGAAGAATCAGTTTGAGATAAATCCCCTTGGGGAGAGTTGGGTACTGATTGTAAAACTTCTGGCTGGACCAGCTGTGGTTCTGGATTTGTTTGTTGATTGTCTTGTGGTTGCATTTTGCTCCTTTAGTTATTTTATGGTAAATTAAACACTTTTAAGTAAGCGTTATAGTTATTATCAACGATATTGTAAGGAAAACCGTTCGTGGTTATTGGTTGTTTGTGGTTCCAGTACCTTCCGGCATCATACCTGATAAATTGATTAGTGCTTCTGTTCCACTGTGAAACAATGAAGACATGGCCGCCGTTGGTGCCGCCTGCATATTTAAGCCAGACAATGGAGCCTCGTTTGATTGAGCTGAGACTGTGACTTTCTTTGAAGCCAAGTCTGCGGAGCCAGGGGAACATGTTTCCAATGGTATAGCCTCCGGGGGGTTGGAGAGTAAAGCCTAGAGTGTACAAATCAATGGAAGCGAGACGGTCGCAACTAATGAGTTTGTCGCTACCTGGTGGAACACCGTGAGAATCGCCATAGGTCCAGCCGTGTTTTTGTGCGTAATTCATAATGGTGTCCGCACGTTCGACTAGCATATCGGCGGTGATGCCTCTAAGATTGGAATAGTGCGCTAATGGTACTCCCATATATTTTGGCCCACTCGAGGAACTGGTATTGCGTCTGTTGTTATTTGAGGATGAACCGCTGTTGCTATTATTGTTTGATGCCGTATTGTTGCTATTGCCGGGGCCAGCGCCGGTTTGATTGGCACTGGTGGGGGTTGTTGAGTTGTTGCTATTTGGTTGAGTATGCGATGTGGTCCCCGATTGGGAAGTATTGGTGCTAGATTGGCCACTGGACCTTTCTCTGTTTGGTGCGATATATGCCCATTCGAGTAAGAGAAAGGCAGTAACATAAATAGCGACGCCGACAATGATTTCAAAGAAACGACGCTTGGCTTTGGTGGCGGTTTGTTCGTTGCCTCCGGATGTGATCCATTGAATACCGGTAATAGTAATACCGATAACGGCAAGGATGCCGACACCGATAGACATAATATCGACGATGAGTTGGAGGATTTCGAAGATGGAATCTTCGGCCTCGCCTTCACAGCTGAGAATGATTGTGTTGACTCCGCCACATTCTATAGCGGAAGCTGTTGATGACAAACAAAATGAGGCGAGAAAAAGTAATGGTAGACAGATAAGAAACAGCTTCCTATTACGCATATGTCTATTATATCACCATTTCGGGGAGGGAGAATAAAAATGCCGAGGTTGTCTTTTGCAAGAAAAAATCAGAAATAAACTTTAGGTTGCCAAGATTTGTTTAGTGAGGTTGTGATAAGATTGATTAGTTGATGACACCGAGGATACCACGAAGGGCGAATGCGGTGTCTTCGTGGCTGCGAACAGTGATAGTATCGATACCCATTTGGACGACAGGGTAGTCGTTGCCGCCTGGTTGAGTCATGTCGCCAAAGTAGAGAATGTCGGATTTTTCGACTTTGAGCTCTTCTAGAAGATGAGTCATACCGAAGACTTTATTCATACCCGGAGTAATGGCATTAATAGAGGTGGTACCACCAATTTCATATTCGAACTCAGGACTAAGTTCTTTGCATCTCGCGACGATTTTTTCACGTTTTTTGCAATCTGGGTCCCAGGCGTATTTGGCTTCGGTGTCAGCTTTCTGACCGAGGGCGGAAAAGGTAACTTGAGAGAGGCGGTTTTCAATAATTTCGTCACCAGGGGTGAGTTTGTCTTCTTCCCAATAGCCAAGCTCTTTGGCGGCTTGCTCGATGGTGGAAGTGATTTTGGTAACTTGTTCATCTGTGAGGGGATAATTATAGACTTGTTCCCAATCTTTTTTCTCGGTGTTATAGCGGTAATATTGAGTACCCTGGGCAACAAAAAGATGTAGGTGGCTAAGCTGCTCTGGGGTGGGGTTTGGTAAGCGATTGACGATTTGAATAAGAAATTGATCGAATTTCTGGCCAGAAATAGGGCAGATTTCGAAATGATTGAGACAGGCTAGGAGCAGCTCTGCGATGTCGTCAGTGATAGGGGTCTTGGCGACGTTTAAGGTTTGATCTATGTCGAATGCTAAAACTTTTTTCATGGCTTTATTATAGCATGGCTTAAATATGCGTGGTATAATGAAAGTATGAAAACTTACGTAGTGGGCAATTGGAAGTTAAACTTTACAGTGGGTGAGTCGTCGATTTATCTACATAAGCTAATGAAGGCTTTACCGGTGCATAGGGGAATGGAAGTGGTAGTGGCGCCATCAACAATTGCGTTGCAGCCATTATCTCTACAGATTGATAGGCACAAGATAAAATTGGCGACACAAAATGGGTTTTATCGCGATTATGGAGCGTTTACAGGAGAAACATCTTTTAGCCAACTACGCGGAATGGTAGACTATGCAATTATTGGACATTCAGAAAGACGATATATTTTTGGTGAGGATGAAAAGTTTATACAGAAGAAAGTTGCGGCGGCGATCCGAAATAAGATTACGCCGATTTTGTGTATTGGCGAGACGGAGTCGGAGCGGGCTTTTGGTGAAACAGCGGATGTAATCAGGGATCAACTGGCTAGCGGTTTGTCTCAGGTTGGAGATGATGAATTGGATAAAATAGTAATTGCTTATGAGCCAGTATGGGCGATTTCTTCGGTAAAATCAGCAAAATTAGCAACTCCAGATGAAGTTGCGGAAGTAGTGCGGCTGATTCGGGGTGCTCTTAGGGAGATTTACGGGAAAGATGCAGCTGAGAATGTACCTGTTTTATTTGGGGGAAGCGTGAATGCTTCTAATGCAGGCTCTTATTTGACTGTGCCTGGGGTGAATGGGCTTTTGATTGGTGGGGCTAGTTTGATTTTGGGGGAGTTTGTTGATATAATAGAAATAGCTAAAAGAGTGAGAGTATGAACAAAAAGTATATAGATTTTGTGCCGTCTTCGAGGGCGAGAGGTGTGGGCTCGCGGGTGGTTGCTCCGCGAAGGAAAGTCGTGAGAGAAATCAGGGAAGAGGATGTGGTGGTGGCACTGCCGAATGCGGAACAGGTTTCTCGAACGAGGGTTGTTCGTGCTGTCAGTAAAGATACGGGCGTTGTTCAGGGTGTTGGGCGCGTTCGTAGTACTAGTGGTGCTCGCGGTGTTGGTCGCGTTCGTGGTGTTAATGGTGCTCGCGGCGTTGACGAGGTTGGTGGCATTGATGAAACAGCGAAAAAGGGTGCTGATCGGAAAGGATTGGTAACAAATCACCGTGAAGATGATGCTTGGAAGGAGGCGGCGGCTAGGTATCGTGAAGATGATGTTTGGAAGGAAGCGGCAGTTAGGTATCGTGAAGATGATGCTTTTTCTATTAAGCCGGCTCCGAAGCTTGGCGTGGTGGAGGATTATAAGCCAAGGTTTGTAAACACCGACGTGCCGAAGCGCCCATTGCACAATGAATCGGCAGACTATACTACAATGGCGGAGGCTGCAGGTGTGGCTTTAGCGAATCAAGGGAAGAAAGAAATCGCTCAAGCTAAAACACAGAAGGTCAAGCGTGGTCTATTGGGACGCAAGAAACGAGAAGCAATACCTATAGACAACAAAATATCTATGGCGCAAAGAAATGCCGAGAAAGATAACAAAGCGTTTTCTGCAACAAGGGGTGGAGCGAAAAATGGTTTGTCGACTGTGGGTGAGACTACGTCGAATATTGGAAGGAAAGCGGATGTTAGGAGAGGGATGGACGCTGGAAAGGCGACAAGTACCGCAAGAGTGATGAATGCTGGAAAGGTGATGAGTAATGCAAGAGGGACGAATATTGGAAAGGTGATGAGCGCTGAGAAAGGGATGGGTGCTAAAGAAGTGCGAGCTAGTTTTGGGAAAGAACGGGATAAGAAGGCACCGTCTAGCGCAACTTTTGTTGCTCCGCGATCGCCATTCATTAATCAGGATAAAGTTGTAAAAAGGCCGCTATCCTCTAGAAATGTTTATCAAAAACCAGTCGCTAAAGAGGAGAAGAAAGGTCCAGTAACGATTATTACCAATTCGGAGAAGGATTCAAAGGTTGGTTTGTTGGTAACTATTATCCTAACGATTGTGCTAGGGGCGGCTGCGGGGACGGTGGCTTTCTTATTGTTACCGAAATAGTAGTAGGGGCTGATAGTGTAGTAGAAAATGGGTTGGGTTAAGGTTTTTATGAGTTTTTAGGTTCTGTAGAGAGTAAGTTTTGATATGAAGAGTTATTGGGATTTTTGGGATCTATATGATATAATATAGGGTATGGTGGGATTAGCTCAGATGGTTAGAGCGTCTGATTGTGGTCCAGAAGGTCGTCGGTTCGATCCCGATATCCCACCCCATTAACAATGCGGGTATAGTACAGTGGTTAGTATGCAAGTTTTCCAAACTTGAGATGAGAGTTCGATTCTCTCTACCCGCACCAAGAAAAGTAAAAATAACCATTTATGGTTATTTTTGTTTGATACCAAAAACCTCTCCGAGTGGGAGAGGTTTGGAACGATAAGATGGATTACATCTTGATTTCTGCATCTACGCCGGCCGGGAGGGAGAGGTTTTGCAAACTCTCGATGGTCTTTGGGGTGGCGTTTGAGATATCGATTAGACGCTTGTGGACTTTCATCTCGAAAGCTTCGCCACCAGTCTTGTAGACGTGTGGGGATTTCACGACGGTGAAAGTTGAACGTTTAGTAGGTAGAGGGATAGGCCCGCTCACCTTGGCGCCGGTACGGATAGCCGTATCGACGATTTGTTTGGCGCTTTGATCAATTACGCGATGATCGTAAGCTTTGAGGCGAATCCTGATTTTGAGGCCCTCATCTTTTTTTGCTTCTGGCATATTACCTTTCTGGCCCGATAACCTCGAAAGACATGAGTTTTTCGGGCTTGATAATTAATGTTAATATGTTTTAATTGTAGCATACTTGGGAGAAAAATGCAACAGGGGTGAATTATTGACTAATCGCGTATTATATGATATAATAAAGATAGATTGCACCAGTCGGTGGAATTGGTGTCTAGGCTGTAAATCTGTGAGGATTAGCTTGAAATTGTAGTTTAAGAAAGAGGTGAAGATAATGTTGCATATTTGTGAAATAGTGAAAATAGTTGGGGCTGTGCTTATCTTTGTGATTTATAGATATGAGAAATGTATAACGGCAACTTTTGTGGCGTTTGATGCATTGAATGAATCTAACGAGATGGGTAAATGTACTCGGGAGTTTTGGGAAATGTTTATGCAAGCGCTTGAGGGCTATAGGGGGTTGAGGGATATCAATGTAACAGTAGTGGTTTTTTATCATAAAACTGGTAAAAAAGAGTCGTTACATTTTGCGGAGTTGAAGAATGATTGGGAAAAGAAGATAAGCGAACGCATGCTTGGTCTTCTTACGATAGGTTGGCGTGAGGCGTGGGTAGAAATCAGCGGATATCCGCTTGATAATTCGCTTGACGTTGCGATTGATGCTGTGCCTGGCGGCGTGGCTGATAGTGCACTCAATAGTGCAGCTGATGGTGTGCCTAACAGCACGACCGATGGTGTGCCTAACAGCACGACTGGCGGTGTGTCTAAAGTTATACCCAAGCGGATGTTTATTGAGTATTGTGGGAACCTGATATACGATATTGAGACTGGTCCGGCGGTTGGTTTCGACGGCTTTATTTGATGAGCTGTTTCGATAAGCTATCCTAGAGGGTTGCCTCGATGGGCTATCCTAGAGGGTTGCCTCGATAAACTATCCTAGAGGGTTGCTTTGATAAGCTATTCTAGTGGCCGGCTTCAATATACGTTTTGGTAGTTTGTTGTAATTGCTCGTTTTGGCAGGGGGTGTTGTAATGGGGAAAACTTGATTTAGGATAAGTTTATTATGAAAGTATTGACAAATAGTGTATAGTGTGATAATATGATGGTGTTGGTTGGGGAAGTTGTTTAAAAAATGTCATTTAAGGAGGGATAATATATGGCGAATGTATTTAAGAGTGCGTACGATTGGATGACGGGGCAAGACGTAAATAGGACATCGTCCTCTCCATCTGTGGTCGTAAGAAATTCTGGCGTAAAAGCCGGAGTTAAGTATGCCATCATCGAAAAAACATTCACAACTGGTTCGACTACGATGTATCTGGGACTTGATCTCGTGGGGAGACGTCCCGAGGATGTCGACGTGGATATTGACCCGGACCGCGAAGCGGTTGAGAAGGGTAAAAATTACTCTAGCCGTATCCACGTGCAGCTTGGTGTACCAAAAAAAGAGGACCTGAAAAAATCAGGGGTTGTGTTTTTGGCAAACACGTTCGAACTTCGCGAAGTGGATACATATATTCCTTTGGATTTTTACGTGTGCTGCGGAGAAGATCTGGAGGGTGATTATGATAAAGATCTCGGCGGCATGTTCACCATTGAGCTGAAAAAGTATAATACTGGAAGTAAGCTCAAGTTCTAAAATCCCACCAACAATGGACCAGCTTTCGGGCTGGTCTTTTTAAATGTTCAAGATTTAGATGATTTGGACTGTTTTATTGAATGATTAGTTCAAATTTGGAGGGTGACAGCTAGGATACTTTGTTTAGGGTGGAGATAGAGGGCTGAACGTTTTACTAGTTGACTCGCATACCTAAATGATATTATTTAATCGAAAAAAATAACTATACAGGTAAAATTGGCTAGGTATTTATGTATTTTGAACGTGAGTCTTCAGATTCGGTCGCCTATGGATAAAGCATAGATTTTGAAGGAACCCTATTAGTGAGCAAAATGATTTAGGGGTCCACTGAGGTGTTATTTTGACAAATATTATGGGCTGTGTCATAATAGACACAGTTCATGTTCATGAGGCATGGAAGTATCTAGTATTAGATTCCGAACAACACAGTAGCGCTTGGTATGACTAAGGAAAGGAAGGGTTGGAATGTTAGAGGAAGTATTATTTGCATTAAGAGAATTCGGTATAATTGCACTTTATTTCTTTGTGATTTGGTGGCTTTCTGTGGAAGTGATTGGCGAAACTGTTTATTTGAACGATACAGGGAAAACTCGGAGTTCTGGAGTGTATAGTTTTTTTGTTACTCTTGCAATTATCTTAAGTAGATTACTCTTAATAAGCCCCGTGACGTCTGTGCTTGCAATGAGTTTAGCCGTGTTTGTCATCCTGTTAAGCTTAGTCGCTTGGGTAGTGCTTTCTGGGCCGGGGGTTTCAGAAATTGGGGTTTCTCGCGCATTTTTCGCTACCATATTATTCTTTCTACTGTGGCTTGGGTTTGCATTTACGTTTGCAAGCTTTATCGAGGGGCTCCTTGGTGTGAAAGATGTTACACGGATAATGATCTGGTACTATAATTTAGGATTCTTAGTGTTAATCGAGGTTGTAGTGTGGATTGTGTACTTGAGTCGACTGGGGCTTCGGCGTTGGAGAGCGCCAGTGGTCATAATTGGGTGGATAGCTGGATTAATAATATTCTGGCGGATGTTTGTATCTATAGTGAAATTATTTATCTAAAAGTGAGCTAGCCCAAAGGGCTGGCTTTTTAAATTGGGACGTTTTCTGGTTGCGAGATGATGAAAGTGATGCAGGCTTCCGGGTTGTTTTACTTGACTCAGTGTATCTCTTTCTAAGAGTCTATATTGCTTTAGCTAATGCTATAATTTAGAGTTTTATGGAAAGGTATTTAGACATAAGCGAGAAAAGTGGTATTTTTATTGACAAAATTGCTAAAGTGTGATATACTGAAATCAGTCTGAGTTTTGGGTATTTTCTCACGAAACAAGAGGGCCCTTAACAACCAAATCATCTCAGGTTTCAAAAGAAATCTGAGAAAATCTATCTATCTATCTATCTATGATTATTGTTATATGTTGGGAGGATGCGAATTATGTTAGTTATGTATGTGTTTTATTTTGTGATCTGTAGTCTTCTGTTCTATGCTATTTTCCCGAAGACAACGGGGCAGAGAAAGCGTAGAGCAGCGACAAACGGGGCAGTTGTTGCGCTTATGGCGACGGCTGTAATGAGATTTGCGGTAGCTTCTCGTCCCTTGGTGAGCTTTGGGCTGCAACTCGTTGCTGGCATTAATATTGTGTATTCTTTTATTGCGTGGCGCGATATTGCTGCTGGAGAAAGGGACTCTCTGAGGGTAAGTAGTGCTATTTGTGCTACTATCCTTATCCCTTGCTTTTGCTGGCTGCCGCTGGCTTACTCTCTCGATTGTTTCGTGAGAGGGCTTGGCAGTAATCATTCAGCGATGGTGTTCGGGAGCTGGGCTCTGGCAATTGCTTTTATTGTGCTGCTAGCCGCTGTCTGGTCGACTTTCTGCCGTCAGAGGCGGTACAGCCGAGGTGTCGCTGCTGTGCGGTGGATTGCTATCGCATTGGTGGTGATCATGACCATTTCTTCGGTCGTATCTGCTGCAGTAGCAGTACCGCAGTCGAAATCAGTCAAGGCGGGCATTCCGTCTGTCTTTGCTACAGACAGTGAGGCCTTTGAGGGGCTGAAGGAATTCTTCGGAAGAATCTTTGGCAACTCTAAGGAGGCCGCTCCGGCTGAGACTGATGACGAATCTGTCGTTGCCGAGGTGGCAGATGATGAATCTGTCGCCGCTGAGGCGGCAGAGGAGTCTGTAGCAGCTGCGACAGAAACCGAGGCGGAAGCTGAGGAATCTGTCCCGGTAAAATGGAATACTTATGCTGGTGTTGTAAAGAAGCATCCGGAATTTGTGTTTCATAATTTTCCGTTGACGACGGATGATGACCCGGATAACAATAGTTATTTTGGGCCAAACATCCTTAGCCAGGACAAAACGAAGTCCGATTATTGGCGAACCATCAAAGCAATGATGGAAGAGGACCCGTTTATTCTGGCCGAAGCAATTTCGACCGCGGACCAGATCAGGCATACTGACCTTTGTGGTGATTACTACAATGGGGACAATGCCGAGTGGGCAAAGTCCATAAACCTTATGGTTGAGGACTTTTTCAATACGCCCGGAACTTTCGTGAATCTTTCCGAAAAGTTTCTGGATATGCTGAACAACGAGACCAGAGAATTGGACCTAGTCCAGAGTGAGGATGTCATAGACCAGTATTATCTCGACATCTATACTCGAGAAGGAATTCCGCACGTAGTGGTCGCTGAGACTCATCAGAGTGGCGACATTTTGATTGCTTGGCTCAGGACTAAGGGGGGTGATCGCCAAAATGACGTTGGCCTGGGCTTCAGGCTTCAATGTTGTAATGTCTGTGCCGTTTTCCGGAGGGACGGAACTGTTACTCCTATTTCTAAGGAGATGAATATCCCGACGGAGAAGGTGCCGGAGATGCCGAAGGGCTATGATCCGCCGACGCCGACACCGAAGCCGACAGCAGCGCCAACGCCGAAGCCGACAGCAACGCCGACACCGGTTCCTGGTGGCGGAAGCGATCCAACTCCGAAGCCCAAGGCTCCGAAGCAGGATCCCGTAAACAGGGGAGAGGCGTCCAAAGGTGGCGGAGACAATAGCGGTGGAGGCAGCAGTTCTTCTGGCGGTAGTAGCTCTGGTGAGGAGCAGAAGAGCGATCCGAGACAGGAAACGAAGCCTGTCTCAGAGACGCCCCAGAAAAAGCCGGAGACACCGCCTGTTGAGCAGCATAAACAAGAGCAGAAATCGGTTGTAGACCATGAAAACAAAATGGACTATACACAGGATCCTGTCTCGAACCGAGGTGCTGCGGACGGCGCAACAGCGCCAACTGAAACTGAAGGAGGGGACGGAGAATTCGTCCCCGAGGATTGATAGATAGCATAGAGGGTGGGGCCTGGAAGATAGGCAAAAGATCTTTTGTACTTTATTTGGGTCTGGCGATTAGTATCGCCAGGCCTCACTCCAAGAATTGAAATTTGAGATGATTTGGCTGTAAAGACGAATATTAACAAGTCGGCTAGCAAAAAGATATTATTCATAAATGTTTAAGAAAGGAATTATATGAGTAAGAAATTAAAAATTACGCTCGGCGCGACAGTTGCAATAGCTGTTTCCGCCGTAGCGATTGCTCCAGCGGTTGTTAGTGCTTGGGGTAACGCGGGCGAAGGTCGGAGGACCTATACTATTGCAGAGATTAACGACGGTGCATTGGGGGATAAAATCGTTTTTAACTCAATTAAAGATTCTAATGATAATCTATCCGCAAAGGATAAAGAAGCAGGGGTGATTATCCCGCTAACTGACGAAAGGAATTTCGTGGGCGCGAGAGATGCATCGACTGGCAATAATGGAAAAAACAACGTTTGGGAAGGTAATACGATTACCGTAGAAGAGGGGAAGACTTACGTTGTTCGCCTTTATGTACACAACAATAACCCAAATGGTGAGAAAGCTACGGCGAATGATGTGAAGGTTTCTTTCCAGATTCCCGAGGTAGTGGGGACGACTCAGCGAGTGAATGGTTTTATTGACGCTCCTGGAACAGCGATTAGTTCTTACTGGGACTATGTTGATTTTAAGAGTGCGGACGGAAGAAACTTTTTCCTTGACTATGTTGAGGGGAGCTCGCTTCTAGAAAGCAACTATTATGGTGCAAAAGGTGGTAAAACTGTTGGCGATTCGATCGTTGGTAGTAATGGCGTGAAAGTAAGCTATAAGACCAAGGAAGACGGTAAAGTTCCTGGTTGTTACGAATATGCTTCATACTATACGATTGAAGTCAAACCAGTCTTTGAATCCACTTCGATCGAAAAGGTTGTACGCAAGGCAGGTACTTCGGATAAGTTTACCGAGTCTGTTGATGCAAAAGTTGGCGACAAAGTAGAGTTTAGAATTCATTATAAGAACTTAAATGCCTCTATGGTAAAAGATGTAATGATTCGAGATTCTTTGCCAAAGAACTTGAAGTACGTGAAAGATTCTGCACAATTAAAGAACGCAAGTCATCCGAAGGGATTAGCTTATAAAGATCCGACGATTGATGCAGTAAATGTTGGTAACTACGCCGTCAATGGTGATGCGTACCTTTACTTCGTTGCGGAAGTTGTTGATGAAAACCTAGAGTGTAATAAAACCAATAGGTTAATTAACTGGGCTAAAGCAAGTGCTAACGGATTTGCTGTACAGGATTCGGCGCAGGTATACGTAGCAAAGACTTGTGAGACTCCAAAGCCTGATGATCCGGAGCCAACACCTACACCAACACCTACACCAACACCAACACCAACGCCAACTCCGACTCCGGAGGATCCGAAGCCAGAGACTCCAGTGGAGACTCCTAAGGCTATCGTGAGCACTGGTCCGGAAACAATTGTGACTGGTGCACTTGGTGCGGGTTCGGTAGTAACCACGCTTGGCTACTACATTGCTAGCCGCAAAAAACTACAATAAAGACTGACCGCTTTACACGGGTGGTCTTAGAGGGGGGATAAAAACAACAGGGCCAAACGGCTCTGTTGTTTTTTGTGTTGCGATATTTCGGTGTTTGGAAATGTAGTTGGTTAGTTGTGATAATTGTGGTTGGAGATGCTTGTATTTGCTTGTTGGCCGGATGTGATAATCGTGTTTGAGAATGTTTATGCTTGTGTTTGGAGTTGTTTTATACCTGTTTTTGAAGATGTTCATATCTGCATTTGGAGATGTTTATGCTTGGGGCTTTTTGTAATTGAAAATAAAAAGGTTATGTTATAATGGAATTAATATGGATTCGTCATATGATAATTCTATGCGGCCACAAAATGGCGACAAAGGCGGGCTAGGTACCGGTGGTAGTCGTGGTGGCGTTGATTCTGGAATGATTCGTGGCGATATTAATCCTAGAATGGTCAGCGGCGATGTTAATTCTGGAATGGGTCGTAGTAACGTTAATCCTGGGATGGTTCGTGGTGATGTTAATTCTGGGGCGATCAGTGGCAATGTTAACTCTAGTGCGGGCCTTGATGTCAATGCTAGCGCAGCGAATAATTCTAACATCAATGTCGGCGCTGATATTCGCGCTAACGTAGCCGGTAATCATGGTGTTGACTTTAGTGCGAATTTGAATAATAACTCTAATGTTGATAACGGTGGTTTTGGTAATGGGAACGGCGTTGATGCTGATGCTAATAATAATGGCTTTGGTGGTGGGGATAATGCCAATGCCAATAATAATGGTATTAGTAGTGGGAATAATGCTAATGCTAATAATATTGGTTTTGGCAATGAGAATAATGCTAATGTTAGCGTGAATAATGATGACTTTAGCAATGAGGATAGTCAGGTTCAAGGGGATAGTTTTTATACTGATTTTAAGCAATCCGTTGATGCCTTGAGTGCGAACGATGGTGACATTATTCTTGGTGGTAAGAAGAAAAAGAAATGGTTGATTTTTGGCGTGATTGGTGGAATTGTGGCTGTGGTTGGCGTAGTAGCGCTAGTGCTTGCAATCATATTAACTTCGGAACCTAAAACTGGGACAGGAATAAAGGCGAAGAATTACGAAGAGGCATTTAATATTTATGCAAATTATTTCTTGTTTGGAGAGAGAAGTAAGCAGGCGGTGAACTGGGATGCAACGGTCGAAGATGGGTTTGAAAGCTATTTTAGGAAGGTAGTAGACAAGCCGTTTGAAATTGAAGCGATTAAATCTGGTGAGAAGACGGTAGGAGGCGAGATTGCAATAATGGATGCGGATTACGAGGTTTTTCAGGGGATGTTTATGAAGCTAGAGGACCGATCGGACGAGATGACGAGCATGGTGGAAGATTATAGTAAGAAGATAAAGTTTTTGGACAAGTATTATAATGTGGGGGTGCCGGATAGGGACGACATATTAGAAGTGTATGAACAATTAGGATACGACAAGGCTGAAGAATACGTCTGGCAGGTTGCGAGTGAATATAATAGTGTCGGGGTATTATACAATAATAATATAGCTGATTTGGTGGGCAGGTATGGTGACAATCAATTAGCAACGATTGAAGAATACCGTATTGTTGGGTGTATAGTAGATCAAGAAATAGATTACGGGTGTGCTACAGAGAGGGAAAATGCGGATATGCTTGAATACTTACGAATGACATCTAATGGAATGAATCGTATTTTTGCGATAGTAGATAATACCCAAAACAGTATTATTAGCGGTTTGTTTAGTATAAGATACTTTATTGATTAGAAAAGGTAAAGGAAGGATTTAAAAAGAAAATGATGAAAAGAGCAAACAAAATTGGTTTTAGAATAATCGGGTTTTTGTTATTATGTTTTTGTTTGTATTCTCTTGGAGAAACTGCGTATGCTGCACCCAATGTAAATATCCAAAAACGTATTATGGATAAAGCTGAATATCAGGGGGTGCGTAAGTGTTATACGAATGGGATGTTGAAGCCTTCGATAGAGTTAGAGTATTATGACTCGTCAGATTATTTTTTGGACGGCAACTCTAACAATGATCATCATTTTGTTCCTTTAGTTAGTGGCTCTCAAGAGGATGGACTGGTAGGACGTATAACTAACTATAGCCAGTTGAATTATAATCTTGCAGACGAGGCGTTATCGTGTCGCGAATTGTTTTTGGGGACATTTAGGGGTACGGGCGGGTCTAGTGATGGATTAGTAGAAGGAAAGGCCCCCTTGGACGGTCAGGATACTACAAAACTAAAAGAATTTCTTGAGGGCATGGGTTATACTGTGACCGAAACTGGCCAGAATACATGTTTCCAGCCGACGTATACACATTTTAGAAAATGGAAAACCAAAAATAAGATTTGCCAATCCGAGGATGGAAAGCTATTCGTTGAGGAATTCGACGGAATTAGCAGTGGTGGACGAGTGGGTTTTAAGGTTAATAATGATGAGAATGAACTGTGTCTTGTTTTTCTTGACGAAGGGAACGCAGAAAGATGCGGTGAATGGGGTGGAGGCAAGCTGACTTCGAATAGCCTTTCTAAGACTTTGCGAAATATTTGTAACGATTCTAAGTCTGGGAATGAACAAGCGCAGACGGGGTTCTCCGATGGTGAATCGCCTGAGCCGGGCTTGTGTTATTTTAAGGGTCAAAATGCACCTGAGTATAAGTTCAGTGATGCTCTCGGTGATTACGGACAGGTTCCTGGACGTAGTGGTCTGGTAGCCAATTTGCAATCTTCTATACCTGGTGCGCCGAGTAATGTTCCAGGGGCGAATGGTCTTCTTGTATCGGCTAACAAAGCAATTAATTATTTGTCTAATGGAGCTGTTGGTGAAGATTTATCTGTGTCTCGTGCGGAACAGAGGATTTTGTATCAGGAGTATTTTACAGGATATTATGGTTATGAGGTTGATTGCGCTAGTGAACACACCGATTCGGAGAAGATATGGTGGTATGATAGTGCCAGCGGTGCGGTAAAGGAATGCTACATTACAAATACTGGTAATGGAAAAGACGACGATCCCGTTAATGGAATCGTCAATGGTGATTTTGTTTATCATAGCATTGCTGGAGTGGACGCTTTGAAGGCGGAGCTGAATTCGCAGGCGTTGAGGGAATTTGACGAAAGTGAGCTTGCTGAGCTGAGCGAAATTGAGAGTGGCGCTAGGGAATATAGTGGTCCAACGGATGATTGTCGCGGTATGGGGGCAGGTCGTTCGCTTGGATGGATCCTGTGTCCGATTTTAGAGCTTATTGGAGATGGGGCGGAAGGTATATATCAAAATATGGTAGCGCCGATGTTAGAGATAAAGAGTTATCTTTTTAACGGACAGGATACTGCTGTGTATAGAGCGTGGTCTACTTTTAGGGATATGGCTAATGTGATGTTTGTAATAGTATTGCTTGTGGTGATATTCTCACAAGTGACGGGGATTGGCATTGACAATTATGGGATAAAGCGGATACTACCAAAGCTAATTGTCTGCATCGTATTAATAAATATGTCATATTTGATTTGCGCAATATTGATTGATTTATCGAATATCTTGGGTAATGGATTAAAACTAATGTTTGATAATCTCGGAAATGAACTAAGCGTGAATAATGTCGTGATTGATCAGCCGGCTCAGGCGTACCCTTCTGGTGCTAGTGCAGGGAGCGGTTTTGCTGCTACGGCCATCGAGGGAATGGTAGGTGTTGGTCTACTGGTTGGATTTGCAACTATGCTGGGGCCGATTTGGGCGTCGGGTATTGGTCCAATGATTCTAATTTCTTTATTATTTGCTGGATTGGGCGTATTAATATCGATTGTATTTACTTTCTTCTTGTTGGGGGCGAGGCAGTCGGCGATCGTCGTACTTGTGACGGTTTCTCCTGTAATTGTGTTGTTTAGCGCATTGCCAAATACGAAGTCTGTGTATAGTAGGTTTATTAAAATGTTCCAAATTTTGTTACTGGTTTATCCTATTATGGGACTTCTTACGGGGGGGGGAAACTATGTATCGAAACTGTTGCTTTTGGCGGCTCCTGGTGAGTTTTATATGGCCCTAACCGCGATGGTGGTAGGAATTGTGCCGATTTTCTTCTTACCATCACTACTCAAAGAAGCCATTACTGCGTTGCCGAGAATTGGCCAGATGTTTAGTGGGCTTGGAGATAGAGCTAGAAATCTCTCGGGCGTGGCTAAAGGCGCAGCTCTAAAAAGTGAACCGGTTAAAAATATGGAAAGAACACACCAGCTAAATGCTGCGAGGAAAACAATCGATAGATTATCCGGTAAAGAAAAACTAAGTGCTTCGCAGAAGATGCAGATGTTGTCCGCTGGTAGTACACTGAAAAAACTTGAAAATGAGGATAAGGTAGCAAACATCTTTGCAGCTAGAGAACGATATAAAGGTAAAAGTGTTACGGAATTAAACGATGATACCGAAAAGGCGTTGAGGAACGGCGATGTGGAAAAAGCGGAAGCTTTGCTTGGTGCAATGACAGAATTGCATGGTGCAAAAGGAACAGCCGGTTTCTTGGGAAAGTTTTATGCGGGGGAGGGTAGAAACTTGGATACGAAAGAATTACGTAGAAGCATTGGCGCTGCTAAAGAACATATAATTTCTAACCCAGCTATAATGAAAGAGCTAAAGGAAGACAATAAGGATATCCTCAGTATGTTAACGAGCGGGGGGAAGCGTGGGGATGGAGAATTTGATGGACTTAGCTATTTTACTAGTCAAGAAGCTCAGAAGAATAAGATGGAACACTGGGTGACGCAAAGTACGGAAGCGCTTGATAGGGCTGCGAATTCAGGTGTTTTGGATCGCGATAAAGCTCAAGCAATTCTTAAGGCAAATAACGAGCCAAGTTCCGCATTTTATAATCGATTGAGTGATAAGAATAAAGCATACCTAGAAGAAAGATTTCGACTTAATCCGGCTCCTGGTTCTGCTTCTACGGCTGGTGCTTCGCGTGCTCCAACGCCGGTTAGCACTACCCCTTCCGGTATTATTCTGGGTGGGAGTATTGATGCAGCCAGAAGTGCAGGGGGGTACAATGATTCGAATGCTGGGCGTCGCAATACAAACTCGAAGAACATGCAGGGCTAGTGCGGCAGTTTAGATTTAGTTGCTGGCCTGGATGACGTGGTCGAAGAGGCAGGAGATGGTGAGCGGGCCGACGCCGCCGGTGGTGGGTGTAATGGCGGCAAGGTCGGTTCGGCTGCGGATTTCTGGGGCGGTGTCGCCTTTTAAGACTCCGTCTTCGCTGGCGGTACCAGCATCGACGAGAATGGCGCCAGGCTTAATCATTGAATCAGAAACCAAGCCGGGAACGCCGGTTGCGGTGATGATTATATCATACTGGTTAAGCTTTGTCAAGTCGTCGCCGCGATGAAAGAGAGTGACATCGTAGTCGGAGTTAATAAACATGCGGTACAAAGGTGCTCCGACGAGTTTGCCGCGACCAACGATGGCGATTTTGGCGGTATTTAGTTTGATGTCGTAGCCAGCGAGCAGCCAGTTAATAGCCGTGGCGGTGGCAGAGTCGTATTTAGCGTTTTGGCCGAGACCGTCGACGTCTTTTGCTGGAGCGATAAGGTTGCAGAGTTCGTCGGTTTTGGCTTTTTCTAGAATGGGTAATTGGAGGATAATGCCGGAAATGGTTGGATCGGTATTGGCGGATTGGATTTTTGTGGCGATATCGGCTGAATCTTTAGCAAGGTAGTCCTCGACCGTAATACCGATATCGTTGCCGTATTCAATCTTAAGGTTGACGTATTTGGTGATGACTGGGTTGTCGCTGTCTCGTATGATGAGAAGTTTTGGAGGGTTTTGAAGAGTGGAAACTTGTTGTGCTTGACGGGCTTTGACGAAATCTGCTAGGTCTTGGCCGTTTAGAATTTTCATAATAATCCTTTCCTTAGTGAAATGATGATTTTTAGTCAGATAATGACGTTTTTGGCTATAATTTTAATGGTTGTGCTTGACGAATGGGGCTCTTGACGATCTGCGGAGAAGGGTTACTGGAGCTCTTCTGGCTCTTGTTCTAGCCAATAGCCAAATTTGTCGTAGACTGTGCTGGCAATTTCGTCGCGAGCTTTTTTGAGGTCTTGGTAAGAGGTGGCGGATTCGTTGATGAGAACGAGACAGGCTTTTTCATTGACGCGGATGCCATGGAGGAGTTGACCTTTGAAGCCGGCTTGCTCGATGAGCCAACCGGAGTTAATTTTGTGACCATCTTGACCGTGATGGACTGGGTAGCCTCTTTCTTCGGCCTTTTCGGCTTCTTCGCGGGAGAGATAGATGTTTTTGAAGAAGGAACCGGCGCTGGCGATTTCTAGGGGGTCGGGGAGTTTATCGGCGCGAATGGCGCTGACGATAGAACGAATAGATTGTGGGCTGAAGTCGGTGATGTTGTGTTCGGCGAGATAGGTTTCGATGGATTTGTAGAAGGGGCGTGACATTTGGCCGTAGGTGAGCCTTAGCTTGATAGAGACTACGAAGAAACGGCCTTTGGCGGAGGTGTTGAGAAGGCTGTGACGGTAGGAAAATTGCATGTCGGATTTGGTGAGGGTTTTGAACTGGCGTTCTTTGGTGTCGTAAACTTCGGCCGAGACGAAAGTGTCGGCGAGTTCTTGGCCGTATGCGCCGATATTTTGAACTGGGGCAGCTCCAGCGAAACCTGGAATTTTGCTTAAGGCCTCGATACCGGTAAGATTATTATTGCAGGCAAATGCGACTACGTCGTCCCAGTATTCGCCGCCCATGATTTCGAGTTCGGCGCCGTTTTCGAGGTCGGTTTTTGTGATGCCGAGTATGCGGTTCTTGATGATGACACCGTCGAAGCCTTCGTCGTGGCCGATAGTGTTTGCGCCATAACCTAGGATGAAAGTGCGATAATGAAATTCTTCGACGAAATCGTACGCGTCGATAATGTCTTGCGGCGATTCGATCTCAATAACGTAGCGGGCGGGGCCGCCGAGGCGCATGGTAGTGAGCTTTGAAATAGGGACATTTTCGTATGTTATCATAGTATGATTATAACATATTTTGAGGGGAGGAAATTGGTTATGCTAGGGATTGTGCGGTAGTGGGGTTGCAATGAACTTTGGAGCGTGTTACATAGAGTGAGAAAATGTATTATAATGTTATAAAAGAAAGGTAATATTTATGACAAAAAAGGATGCGGTGGATAAAAATAATAATAAGACTGATGGCGGTGCGGCCGATAAAGCTAAGGACGGAAAAAGTGAAGCTTTGAAGCTGGCGATTGCGCAGATTACGAAGCAATTTGGTGATGGTTCGATTATGAAGCTAGGTGAGACGCCAAAAATGGATGTAGAACTTTTGCCGTCGGGGTCTTTGTCGCTAGATTTGGCGCTTGGAGGTGGTTGGCCGAAGGGGCGGATTATTGAGATATACGGGCCAGAGTCTTCTGGTAAGACGACTTTGGCGCTTCACGCGATTGCAGAAATACAAAAGCAGGGCGGGCAAGCGGCATTTATTGATGCGGAGCACGCGTTGGACCCGGCTTATGCTAAGAAGATAGGAGTCGATACGGCGAACTTATTAATCTCGCAGCCAGATAATGGGGAACAGGCGTTAGAGATTTGCGAGACATTGGTAAGATCCAATGCGGTGGATTTGATTGTGGTAGACTCGGTGGCGGCGTTGGTGCCACAGGCAGAGATTGATGGCGATATGGGTGACGCGCAGATGGGGCTCCAGGCGAGATTAATGTCGCAGGCGATGCGGAAGTTAACTGGGATTATTTCGAAGTCGCGAGCGACGGTGATATTTATCAACCAGATTCGGATGAAGATTGGTGTGATGTTTGGTAATCCAGAGACCACGACGGGTGGTAATGCGCTAAAGTTTTATGCGAGCGTGCGAGTGGATATTCGGCGGATTGGGCAGATTAAGGATGGCGATAATATTTCTGGGAACCGGACGAAGATTAAGGTGGTGAAAAATAAGATTGCGGCGCCATTTCGTACGGCGGAATTCGATATTATGTATAATGAGGGGATATCGAAGTCTGGAGACGTACTCGACCTTGGTGTGCAATATGGCGTACTGGATAAGGCCGGAGCATTTATTAAGTATAACGGCGAGACGCTGGGACAGGGACGCGAAGCGGTGAAGAAATTGTTCCGCGAAAAGCCGGAGCTGATGGCGGAGATTGAGGCGAAAGTCCGCGAAAAGGCAATTGATTAGGCATTCTTGTGGTGCTCTACTTCGTCTAGAGGTGCGCTACTCGCTCACCGTACCATAAGTACGGCTCGCTCCGTTGCTCCTCTATCCTCGTATAGCATTCACAATAATACCTAATCAAGAAAGGAGAATTATGCATCATGACGAAATGTGGCAAGTTTATGCGCCGAATGGCGAAGCTATCCCGGGGGAGGGGTGGGATTCGGCGTTAGGAAACCCGAAGTACGGGGAATCGAAGGCGATTATTGGAGGTGTGGTAGTTTTTCTGTACAGGATTAATTTTGATGGTGAATTGGAGTTTTTGTGGCAGAAGCGCTCGATGGAAGTCGATAGACACCGGTGGAAGCATCAATTCGGGAAGTAAAGGAGGAAATCGGTGCGAAGATTGAGATGGGTGAGTTGAAATTTGTAACAAGCGTGTTAGTAGATCAGAACACAATGGCCTGGATGTATTTAGTGGATTGGACGGGTCGACCAGACAAATTTATATTTGACGACGGTGAAGTATCAAAAGTGAAATGGATCAAGTATGATGAAATGGAGAATTTTCGGAAGACCTTCGCAAGAGAACCTTTAAGACGTGCCGATCTATCGTTTTTGCAACTTGACGTGTGGCTAAGGGCGTGGGGGTTGTTAAATTAGAGCGAATAGGACGGCTTTTTGGCTTTTGGTTGATGTAAAGTAGAATATTTAATTATAACATAAGATTAAGGAATAGTCAATAGTGCAAATATATAGATTGGCAGATGGTGAACTAGACGAGGAAGAGGAATCTAGGGCCCCACTTCTCATTACTAATTTGAAGCAGGGAGCGAAGAATCCGAATCGAGTGAATGTTTTTGTAGATGGAAAATATAGCTTTTCGTTAGATGTGGCGCAGGTAGTGGATTTTGGTGTGAAAGTTGGGCGGGCATTGAATGAGACAGAGTTAGAGGAGATGAAACGGGCTTCGGAGTTTGGCAAGGCATACCAGAGGGCGCTAGAATGGGTTTTGGTTAGGCCGAGGAGCGTGGGAGAATTAAGGGATTATCTCAAGAGGCGGGAAATGAGAGATGAAGCGGAGGAGAGGAAGAGAGAGTGGCAGAAGGAGCGGGAAATTGCAGATTTGATAGCAAAGGGCGAGGATGCGAATGCTAGGCGGGTTAGTAAGAGGGAGTCGAGACGTGGCGCATTGCGGAAGTATGATTTTACTGATTTAATCGTAGAGAGATTATGTGAACGTGGTTATGTGGATGATCGGAAATTTGCGGCATGGTATGTGGAAAACCGGTTTGTGAAAAAGGGGGTTAGCCAGAAGAGACTTAAGATGGAGCTAATCAAAAAGGGGATTGAGCAGGACGTGGTTGAGGAGGTCCTAGGTGGACGAGTAGATGAAGAGGAAATTAAAAAGATAATTGCAAGGAAGCGAGCCAAATATGATGACGAAAAACTGATTGCTTATTTATGTAGGCAAGGGTTTTCGTATGATTTAGTGCGACAAGTGGTGCTTGAAGAGGAAGATTGAGCTAGCTTAGCGATTCTTGGATTATGTTTTTGAAAATGTAAGCTTGGGGGGCTTGTAGTTTCAAGTATGACTCATGAATGAGGATGCGATTGAAGTTTGTGCGGGTTATTTGATAAGTTAGGGTTTAATGGTTTTGAATGCCGATGGTATTAATTAGCTTCTTTTTCTTCTTTGTCTGCTTCGATTTGGGCAAGGTTTTGTCCGCGGAAGGGGTTGACGAAATTTGGGATGAAATCTTCTTTTTCGGCGCGACGTTTGAGGACTTTTTCTTCGTCTTTGACGATGATTTTGTAGTCTGTGATTTCGACGATTTCTCGACAAGAGATGGTGAGCTCGGGGTCGATGAAAGCCTTAAGTGGTGGGCGTTTAACGATGATTTGCTTGACAGTGAAATCATTAGAGTCGACAGTAAAGGCTGAAACCTTACCAAGTTTGGAACCTTTTTTGGTTTCGACTTTGAGATCGATAAGGTCGAAATTGAGGGCAAGAATTTTGCTAATTTTAACAACGTCATCATCGGCGATGAGCTCGTCGGTGCTGTCGATAATCATACCAAGATCTGAATACTCACGAATACTTTTGATATCGAGTAAGCTATTAGAGCCTTTTGAAATAGTGGGGCCGCTTAGCCTGAAGGCGACGATTTTAAGGTTGTCTGGGTCTACGATGATAGAGTCAATGCGGCCGATGGGGCTTGAGGCTTGAATGCTAAGAATAGGAGTACCAATAAGGCGAGAATTATACACTAACATGATTAAATTATAACACATGTTATAATTGTCTCTATGCAAAGTGATGATGATTTGAAGGCGCAAGGCGGCGACTATTTGAAGGTGCAAAGTGATAACCGTTTGAGAGTGCAGAGTGACAACTATTTGAAAGCGGAGAGTAGCGACCGTCCGAAAGACAGAATGATTTTGATTGATAAACCGAGCGGGATTTCGTCGTTTGGGGTTGTGGCGAAAGTGCGTGGCAAGATGCGGAAGGAGTTGGGTCAGAAAGTAAAAGTGGGGCATACGGGTACGCTTGACCCATTTGCTACGGGGCTTTTGATTGTTTTGACCGGGAAGATGACGAAAAAATCTGCAGAATTTTTGAAGCTGGACAAAGAATATGTAGCGACAATGAAACTTGGGTACGTTTCTACTACGGGTGATCCCGAAGGGGAGATTCAATCATATTCAACTCAGGGCGCGGCGCTTGTTTCTGGCGCCGTTCAATCAGCTCATGGTTCCTCGTCTGCTTCTGACGTTGTTCAGTCGACTCATGACTTTTCGTCTGCTCCTGGCGCTGTTCAGCCAGTTCATGATCCCTTATCTTGTCAAGATTTGCCTTCTCTGAAGACGATTGAGACTGTTATTAAATCTTTTGTTGGAAAAATAAAACAGGTGCCGCCGAGGTATTCGGCGATTAAGGTTGGTGGGGAGCGTGCGTATAAGCTAGCTCGGAAAGGTGAAGATTTTGAAATGCCGAGTCGGGAGGTGGAAATTTACGAGATTGAGATTTTGCGATATGAATGGCCGGAGCTTGAAATAAGATGTGCCGTATCGAGCGGAACGTACATTCGAACGTTAGCCGAAGATATTGGTGAGAAATTAAGGCTTGGGGCGTATCTGACGGCATTGCGGCGGACGAAGGTGGGAAAATACAGCGTAGATGACGCGATAAAACTGGATGATTTTTGCAAATAATGTTATTATTAGGATAACTAATTGGAGGAACAATATGAAAAAATACATTGCTGAATTTATCGGCACAATGGTGTTGGTGCTGATTGGTTGCGGTACGGCTATGGCGGTGGGGTGCGATGCGATGCTGGGTGGTGGCTATGTTCTGACGGCGCTTGCGTTTGGATTAGGGCTACTTACGATGGCGTATAGTATTGGGAATATTTCGGGTTGTCATATTAATCCAGCAGTATCGCTTGCGATGTTGATTTCGAAAAAGATGTCAGGAAAAGACTTTTGTGGCTACGTGGTTTCTCAGGTATTAGGTGCTTTTGTTGGAGCTGGAGTTTTGGCTTTAATATTTAATGGGGCTGGTATTGTGGATATGACTGGAGGGTTTGGAGCGAATGGTCTTGCTGGTGTAAATGATAATGCATGGGTAGGACTTTTGGTAGAAGTGCTGCTAACATTTGTGTTTGTGATTTCGATTCTCGGCGTAACTTCGGAAAAGGCCAAGCACGGCCATGTTGCTGGACTAGTAATCGCACTTTCTCTAATTGCAGTGCATATTTTAGGAATAGGTTTAACTGGCACGAGTGTGAATCCGGCGAGGTCGGTTGGGCCAGCGATAGTTGCGGCATTTAGTGGAAATGGCGCACCAATGGGGGCATTGTGGGTATTTATCGCAGGGCCACTCGTGGGCGGGTTACTTGCGGCTTATACATACAAGGCGCTTGAGAGTAAATAGCTGAAACCAACTGTTTTAATTAGCAAAAGGAGGATAAAATGGTGGAAAAGAAAAACAAAGGCATTATAGTTGGTATAGTAGTGGCGGTAGTTGTGCTGATTGCGGTGGTGGCAGTAGTGCTGGTTACGAAAAGCGATCGGGAAGAAACGATCGAATCTGGGGATGGTGGTATCGTTGTACAGATGGATTATTCGGAGCCAGATGTAGTGGTAGAGTACGGCGATTATGATACGATGCGAGCGCAATCAAAGGCGATTCAAAATGGCGAGATGTTGGGTAAGACGGTCCGAATTGAAGGAATTGTGTCACACCCGATGACGAAATATTCGATTGTTCAGGAAGATGAGGATGGAAATAAGATTGGGACGGAGTTTGTAATCGAGGGGCTAGACGAAGACGAATATCCTCAAGATGGGGAACGGGTAGTGATTTCTGGCGAAGTGATTGAAAAATCGACACTCTATTATATTATTAAGACGCGACCGGAATTTGTAGAGGTTGTTGAAGAGAACGAGTAATTCTTGAGACTTTACTTGCGGGGTTGTAACTAAGTTTCGTCCTAGAGTTGTGGCTAGGTTTTACTCTCCGTTGACGCTAGGGGTGGAGTGTGCTATAATGTGAGCATGATAACAAAAGAGAATAAAACTAAGGCTATTGCCAAAGTCGCCCGTAATAAGGCGGATGTTGGTTCTCCTGAAGTTCAAGTTGCTATTCTGACTGAGCGGATTAAAGAAGTGACCGAGCATGTCAAGAATAATAAACATGACTTTATGGCCAAAAGAGGTTTAATGCAGATGGTTGGGAAGCGTAAGAAGCTTCTAAAGTATCTAGAAGAGACCGATTTTGAGCTGTACAAGAAGACCATCAGCAAGTTAGGACTTAGGAAATAAAAAAGACCCCGCCTGTAAAAGCGCGGGGTTTTTGTTATGGTTTGGCTACTGCTTTCTGATGCAGGGCATTTGCTGCCGTGTCAACTTCGTTCAAATAATCGGCCATATCCCTGAATTTCGTCTTGACTGCTTCTGAGCAACCTTCTTTTTTGTAGACGAGGTCGTGTTCTAGTGCCGCCCATACGTCCATCACGATTGTTCGGATTTGTATTTCAACTGGGACAATATAAGTCCTTCCTTTGAAAAACAATGCCTTCTGTACAACAATATGAAAGCTCCGATATCCATTATCCTTTGGCTCGACGATGCGATCTCTTATCCCGTCATCCGGGATACTTGAATGGAACCGTATTTTAAGGGCCTCCGCGATGCTGTATACATCATCTATGTACAATGTGGTGATCCTGATGCCAGCTATATCTCTAAGACTAGTTAGCATAGAGTCGATGGTCATCTTTATCTTTCGACTGCGACATTTTTCCCTCGCAGACTCGAAACTCTTGATTCGTGTTTCGATAGGTTTTATTGGTGGTTTTTCGTTTCCTAATTCCAGTTCCCGTAAGTAGTCATTGATATCTGTCTTAATGTGTTCCATGGCTCTTTCACAGAGAACTTGGCAAAAGGTATAGTTTTCGAGTTGCTCTTGGGGCGTCATTATTTCGACCTCGCTTTCTAAAGTACTGTTAATCAAGTAACTAAACGTAACCTTTTCTATTATACCATATTTTGCTCTAAAAGGCAAGATTTGGTATAATTGGGGGCAGGATATTTAACAAATTGGGAAGACGGCAGATATTATGTTGTCAAAGTCCCAAATACCAAAACGCCAATCTCAGGAGCTTCGTGATGTGATAAATCAGAGATTTTATCACATCGCTTCGCCCCTTCGGCGGTCAAATCATAGATTTGACCTTTACGTCCTTCGATTTGGCGTTTTTGGTATCTGGTGACTTTGACTGATGATACCTGAAGTTTTCCCAAGAAAGGATTATTTTTATGGAAATTATTAACCCTAATGGCAAGAAGACGGTGAGGGTTTCGACGGAATGGTTAGGGCGAGAACTGACGTTGGAAGTGAACAGAGTTGGTTTTCGTTCGACTTCTTCGGTCTTGGTGACCTATGGTGATACTGTGGTGCTGGGTTCTGTCGTGGTGGGGACTAAGCCAGTGGTACAGGATTTCTTCCCGCTATCGATTGACTACGAAGAAAAGTGGTATGCGGCAGGCAAAATCTCTGGGTCGCGGTTTATCAAGCGTGAAGGAAAGCCAGCGGATGAAGCGGTGCTGGTGGGGCGGTTGATTGATCGGCCGATACGACCGCTATTCCCGAAAGGCTACAGACAGGAGGTGCAGGTAGTTTGTACAGTTCTGTCGATGGACCCATCATTTAGACCAGATTGTGTAGCGATGATTGCGGCGTCGTCGGCACTGATGAATGCCGGTGTGCCCTTTGATGGGCCGGTGGCTGGAATTCGGATTGGGCGAATTGGCGGTGAATTCAAGGGGTTCTTAAGCCCGGAAGAGCGTGAACTTTCGCCGATGGACCTTGTGGTAGCTTGTAAAGATGGTAAGGTGATGATGGTGGAAGCCGGGATGAAAGAAGTACCAGAAGAGACCATTATCGAGGCGATGCATTGGGCGGTTTCAAACGTACAGCCGGTGCTAAATCTCCAGAGGGAGCTAGCAAAACAGGTAGATGCGACGCCGCAAGAGTATGAATTGGTGCTCCCGGATGAGGCGATTTTGAAGGAAGTTGAAGAGTGGACTAAGGGTAAGTTTGGTTCCAAAGTGCGTGGTAATGTAATGGAGAGAGCACATATTTTGGATGATATTAAATATGCGATGCATGATGAGTTTGCGCTTGCTAAGGGGCAAGGTGAGACGGATAATGAAAAGGTGGCATGGTATGATGAAAACTTGCGTGATATTTATGATCAAGCGTTTGAACTTGCGGTACACAAAGAGGTACGGCGTGGAATTGTTGAGGAAGGCGTACGCCCAGATGGTCGTAAGCTTGATGAGGTGAGACCGTTGTCGAGCCAGGTTGGGATTTTGCCAAGAACGCATGGTTCGTCGCTATTTACTAGGGGCGTAACGCAGGCGATGAATATCGTAACTTTGGCACCTTTGTCCTATTCGCAGGATGTAGATACGATGGAGGTGACGGATGGTAAAAGACGCTATATGCATCATTACAATGCGCCGTCTTATACTGTGGGTGAGCCCGGTAGGATTGGCTCTCCTGGTAGGCGCGAGATTGGGCATGGGTATCTAGCAGAAAGAGCTTTGATTCCGGTACTGCCGTCAGAAGAGGACTTTCCTTATGCGATTCGCTCGGTGACTGAGATTATGTCGCAGAACGGTTCTACTTCGATGGCGGCGACTTGTTCGTCCTGTATGGCTTTGATGGATGCCGGTGTGCCAATTAAGAGGCCAGTATCAGGGGTCGCGATGGGGCTGATGGTGGATGTGCCGAAGGGTACTGAGATTACGGCGGATGATATTGACAAGGCTTATGTACTAACGGATCTTATGGATGCGGAGGATTTTGCTGGAGATATGGATTTCAAGGTGACTGGAACTTCAGAGGGTGTAACGGCGCTTCAGATGGATATGAAGGTACATGGTTTACCGGTAGAGATTCTAGAGAAAGCGATCGGGCAGTCGCATGAGGGGCGGATGTTTATCTTGAAACATATTATGGAAGTGATTGATAAGCCGAGGGCGGAGATTTCTAAGTATGCGCCACAGATTGAGAAGCTAATGGTGAAGCCGGAGAAAATTGGTGCGATTATCGGTAAGGGCGGAGAAATGATCAATAAGATTACGACCGAGACTGGGGCTGAAGTAGACATTGAAGATTCTGGACTTGTGACGGTCTCTGGTAATGATCCGGAGAAGATCGCTAAGGCCTTGGAGTGGATTAAGTCGCTAGTAGAGGAGCCGGAAGTTGGTAAGATTTACGAAGGCACTGTGGTATCGATTAAAGACTTTGGTGCGTTTGTGAACATTATGCCAGGAATTGACGGGATGCTACATATCTCGCAGATTCGTGAGGGGAAGAGACTGAAATCTGTGGATGAGGTGCTCCATGTGGGCGATAAGGTGAAGGTGAAGCTGGTGGCGATTGACCATGGGAAGCTGAGTCTCTCGATGATTGGTGTAAAATAGCGTAGCATCTAAGTTTGGCAATTAAAAATCCCGTTAACCTTGTTAACGGGATTTGAGTAATGTGCTGATGGTTACCCTTGAGGCTGGGTAATTTCGCGAAGTGCTTCTTCGATCCAATCGTCATGTATGGATGCGACACCTTCTGAGGCGGTGCGTTCCATCGGGGCGAGATTGGATGCTTCGAGTATTTTCTTCAACCTCTCGCTGTGCTTCGTGAGATACGCAGTCGTAGCGGTCTTATACCTTGCTTCGATGCCGTCGCGTAGTTTCACGTATCCTTCGCTGTGGTCGAAGTACTTGGTAGCCTCGCCGGATTTTGCCCATTTGAAGGGTCCTTTTCCCCCTTCACCTTTCAGGAGGGCTATGCCGTATTTCTGGAGAAGAGGATCGTGACGGCAGCTTTCTTTTAAGGATCTACCAATCATGCCGGCCATGGGGGTGCCGGGTACCAGCTTTCCTGTGTCGGCGGCCGACTGGAGTACTGCGGCGATAATGTCTGTATCCTCGCGGATCATTAACTCCTCCATGGCTGAGACGGCGAGCTGCGTGCTACCGAATTTCAGTCCAGTCTCGAAAAATACCGTAATAATGTTGGTATCAGGGATGGAAGCGTAAAGCTCCCGAGTTGAAAGGTTCTTATACAACATAGGCGTTGTCCTCCTTACGTTTTTAGCCTGTCGGCTATAGATTTGTAGAGCGTAAGAGCTATACTCTGGACTCTAGGTAGATTGTAACATGAATATGCTGTGCTGTCAATGGCTTTGTTCGTCCTCACTACATCGTGGACACTTTTTTAAGATGAATAGTTATTCCCAT
>CAMYWN010000001.1 GCA_947302765.1 uncultured Candidatus Saccharibacteria bacterium | reverse complement strand
TACAGGCAAATCACCGACTCTGCAAACTGTAGTGTCGCTACATATTGTCTCCCCGTGGATTGTCAAGAGAAGATCCGCACAAATTCTCTTTTCTGGAAAAACAGAGGCGTAAGTACCAACAAAGCGTCTATTAACCCCAAAAGCTAATCTCGTACGTGCAAAATTAATCCTTACTACACCCAATCGAGACTACACACACCCAATAGCAAAGCCCGCACCAAAATTTGTCGGGCCATAGCCCGACAAATTAGGGATTAGAACTATTATAATTACAAGTATTATTCTGCGTCCAAAAGCTCCGCCGCCTTCTTGATCATATATGCCGCCTCATTAGTCGGGATCACATACACCGGCTTCGACCCTTCCTCTGCAATATTTGCATATCCCTTACTCTTATCCATCTTTGCATCATTTTTCAACTTAAAGCCCATGAATTCAAGTTTCGATATCACCGAATTTCTTACCGGTATCGATCTCTCCCCGATCGTCGCCGTAAATACAATCGCGTCTACTCCACCCATCTTCGCTGCGAACTCGCCGATCTTCCCCGCTACACCATCCACAAACATATTATAAGCCAGCGCCGCATCTACTCGGTCTTCCTCAGCCCCTGCGATTATCTCGCGCATATCATTCGAACCAGCCAGCGCCAAAAGCCCAGACTGTTTATTCATCAGCTTAATCGCCTCAGCCGCACCTAGTTTCTCACCAAGAAGAGCCCCTACCGTCGGGTCAATTGAGCCAGTCCTCGTCGAAGACATTAGTCCCTCGAGCGGCGTCTCACCCATAGAAGTGTAGGCTGGCTTTCCGTCTTCTAATGCTGTCACCGAACACCCAGAGCCCAGATGGCAAACAATCATCTTCTTCTCAAGTAATCCCAGCTCCTGAATTCTTCCCATCATATAGCCATACGATGCACCGTGCGCTCCCCAGCGTCCAAGATCAAACTCTTCTACTATCTCCTTCGGCAAAGCATAGTCTGCGTCTTTTCTCGTCTCACAAGTCAGGGCCTCCGAATCACTCATCACCATCACTGGTACATCCGGGAAGGTTTCCTTAGCATTCTTAATCCCGCGCTCAGTCCCAGGTACATGTAGAGGATTCGTTACTCTCACTTTTTCAAGCTCCTCAAAGGTTTTTTCGTCTACAATATGGTTCTTTGAGAAATATTTTCCCGCCGCCACTACGCGTACTAGAATTCCGTCTAGCGGATGCGCGGCATTAATAAACCCTTCCTTCTCAAAAATCGCCTTCGCTTCTTTAAACGCCACATCGAGCGAATCCCATTTCTTGTCTACCACCTCTTCCGAACCATCAGCCCTTGTAATTGTACAAATAAACTTCTTAATCCCATTCTCCTCAATCCCCTCAAAATATAGCGAGCATACTTCGTCTTCACCTTCATAAAGTGAAAACTTCTCCGAAGAAGACCCAGAATTTAGTACTAAGAAAATTTTTGTAATATTTGTCATTGCCATAAAAATAACTCCTTTTCATAGATTATATCACAACACATCCTTAACCAATACCCAACCTACACCAATTATACTCATCTAGAATACACACCAAATCTAACCACACCAAAGGCCACCAACCCACATAAACTTCAGTCTAGTCTACACCGAATCAATTTCACTTCGCCATCACAAAAAATCACAACAGAACTAATTTATACTCCAACTCTCGCCCCTTAGCCCACTCATCCACCGCCTTTTTTACTCCCGGAAGCGCCGGATTCGTATAATCATGTACTATCACCACCCCGCCCCCACTCATTCTGGGCCCTACCAATTTCAGAGAATCTCGAATCGATTCATAAAAATCTCCGTCCAAAAACGCAAAAGCAATCTTTTCCGGTAGGTCTCCATCCGACAAATCACAAAACCACGCTTTTTTAATCACTGGCACCGGTAACCCCGCCCGCAAAAACCTCTCCTTCACTTCTCTCTTCGTCACAAATAATTCCCCCTCCTTAAAGTCTACCCCAAGCACTGACTCGTCTGCAATGTTTTTCTCCGGTAAACCCTCAAAAGAGTCATAAATCCACAACCTCCTTAGATGTTTTTCGCAGCCATTTTTTTTCACATTTTTTTCACATGTTTTACCCACTTTATCAACATGGTTTTCCACATCATTTTCCACAGGGGAGCTTAAGGTTTCTTTAGCGCGCGTACTAGAAGAGTGGCTCGCTTTTTGATGAAGCATAACATCACGATGAAGGAGCTCAGCTAACACAAGCGACGTATCTCCCTTATAACACCCAAACTCCACAAAATCCCCCTCCACCCCAAGCACAGACTTTGCCAGTTTTATTATCTTCTCAGTTTCCTCTTCCGAAACCTGATCATTTTTCCACGCCATAAACTATTTAACGGTACTCAATCCTTTTATAAATATTTCCTCAGATACTCACCCGTAGGAGTTTTCGCCGATTTTGCAAGTTCCTCCGGCGTCCCCTCAGCGCAAACCATACCGCCCTTCAGCCCACCCTCTGGCCCCATATCGATAATCCAGTCCGCCGATTTAATCACATGCAAATTATGCTCAATTACAATCATCGTATTCCCCCCGTCCACCAGTCGCCCCAAGATGCCAAGCAACCTCTTCACGTCATCCGAATGTAACCCCGTCGTCGGCTCATCCAGAATATATAGAGTCCACCCCGTAGAGCGCCGTGATAATTCCGTCGCAAGCTTAATTCTCTGTGCTTCTCCACCTGAAAACGTTGTCGCCGGCTGGCCTAGCCTAATGTAACCTAGTCCTACTTCCTGAATCGTCTTAAGCTTCCCCACAATCGCCGGGATCGAACCAAAGAATTCTACCGCCTCATCAATCGTCATATCAAGCACCTGTGAAATATCTTTACCTTTATACTTTACCTCTAGCGCTTCCGCATTATATCTTCGCCCATGACAAGCCGGACAAGTCACATACACGTCAGGCAAAAAATGCATCTCAATCTTATTTACTCCGTCTCCCTGACAATGCTCACATCTTCCACCCTTCACGTTAAATGAGAATCTCCCCGCTTTATACCCGCGAATCTCCGCTTCCGGCTGCGCCGCAAATAATTCTCGGATCGCCGTAAATACTCCAGTATACGTTGCCGGATTTGATCTCGGTGTTCGCCCGATTGGTGATTGATCTATCACGATTACCTTATTCAAATTTTCAATTCCCTCAATCCTCTCGTGCGTGCCAGAGACAGTCTGTGCCCGATGAAGTCGTGCCAACAATTCATTTGCTAATATTGAATTTACCAAGGTAGATTTACCACTACCCGACACTCCAGATACTACTGTAAACACTCCTAGCGGAAAATGTACATCAATATTCTTCAAGTTATTCTCCCTCGCTCCCACTACTACCAGCTCCTTACCTTTCTTGGGTTTTCTTCGCTTCTTTGGTACCGGTATCGTCATTTCTCCAGATAGATATTTTCCAGTGATCGAATCCGGGTTCGCCATCACTTCTTCTGGTGTACCGGCTGCAACTAGCTTCCCACCTCTTGCCCCAGCTCCCGGCCCAATATCAATAATATAATCCGACGCTAGCATTGTATCCTCGTCATGCTCCACTACTAGTACGGTATTTCGCAAGTCTCTCAAATGCTTCAAAGTAGCAATCAACTTATCATTATCTCTCTGGTGTAACCCAATTGATGGTTCATCTAGAACGTATAGAACTCCTTGAAGTCCCGACCCAATCTGTGTTGCTAGTCTAATCCTCTGTGCTTCCCCGCCGCTCAAAGTATTTGCCGCTCGCCCAAGTTCCAGATATCCCAGCCCCACATCTTGCATAAACTGCACTCTTTCTCGGATTTCCTTTAGAATCGGCCCGCTAATCTGCTCTTCCTCTTTCGAAAATCCTAAATCCTGCGCTAAGACTTCCAGCGTAGCGTCCACATCAAGATTACACATATCCACAATATTTAGATCGTGCACTGTAACCGCAAGCACGGACGGTTTCAACCTCGCCCCATTACAGGTCTGGCATTTCCTCACCCGCATAAATCTCTCAATATCATGCTTTGTAAAATCCGACACCTTCGGGTCATGATATCTGCGCTCCAACATCGGGATTACACCTTCATAGGTCGTCTCGTATTTCGTTCCATCCGCAAATCTACCCGACCCCGATATCTTCATTTCATACTTCTCTTCCCCCGTCCCATACAAAATCATATGTCGTACTTCTTCGGATAATTCTCCAATCGGCGTATATACATTAAAATTATGCTTTACTCCTACCGCCATCAATCTCTTCAGCCACCACGAATCCTGCCCCACTCTATTAAACGGCCGAATTCCCCCTTCCGCTATCGTCAAATTATTATTAAACACCAGCCCTGGGTCTATCTCCATCCTCGTCCCTAACCCCGTACAAGTCGGGCACGCTCCTTCTGGTGCATTAAAAGAAAATAATCTCGGCGTTAGTTCCGGTATCAATTCGTCCGGATGATCAGGACATGCATACCTCTGCGAATAGGTTAACACTTCCGAATTTCCCGCCCCAATCCTTGTCTCTCCTACTGCTGTCGCATTATCCGTCACACGGAGCAATTGCATAATCCCCTGTCCCATTTCAAGCGCCTGCTCAATTGAGCCAGCAATCCGCGACTTGATTTCCGGTGACAGCACAAATCTATCCACGACAATTTCAATATTATGTCTTTCGTTTTTATTCAGTTCTGGAAACTCATCTAATGCATAGATAATGCCGTCCACCCTCACGCGCGAAAACCCCTTCATAGCATATTGTTCCGGCAAATGTTGGAATTCGCCCTTCTTTGCCGCCACAATCGGCGCAAGCAACATACACTTCGACCCAAGCGGTAGTTTCAGAACTTCATTCACGATATCTTCCACACTCCTGCGGCTCACTTTTTTGTGGCAGATTGGACAATGTGGTACCCCTACCCGCGCAAATAGTAATCTCAAATAATCATAAACTTCCGTTACCGTAGCTACCGTAGAACGTGGATTCCTCGATGTAGATTTTTGGTCAATCGATATCGCTGGGCTAAGGCCAGTAATCGAGTCCACATCCGGCTTATCCATAACCCCAAGAAACATCCTCGCATAAGATGACAAAGATTCTACATATCTCCTCTGCCCTTCCGCATAAACCGTGTCGAAGGCCAGTGACGACTTCCCAGACCCAGACAACCCCGTAATAATCACGAGTTTATCGCGCGGAATATCTACGTCAAGATTTCGCAGATTATTCTGTCGTGCCCCCCGCACTTTAATCACATTTTCATTCCCAAAAATCTCATTTTCCATATTATACCTCTTTAGGAGTAACTTAGCATTTTCGTTAGAAAATGCCAAAAACACCACCAATTCACTTTTTAACGCATATATTATACTAAATATTTTGAATTTCGTCTACCCCCGTAAAGTCTGTCGCAAATGAGAATTTTTCTTTCCCCAATCGTTTCACTTGCAAGGTAGTTAATGCTAGTCTTACCCTTCGTAAACTTCACCCACTGCAATAACATCTTACTCCAAATTCTCACTTTACCATATTTCTAGAGTACGTATCGACAAGCTGAAGATAAAGACCTACTACTGACCAGCTACGCACCTAGCAGCGTTGCCGTAGCTTTTACTGTAGTAATCCGTACCTAGACCTACGTACGTACTACTCAGGCTCAGATAGTACGAACGGTTAGCACCGTACGCCGTGGAGGACCAATAGCTGCCGCCGCTACCCCTATAGTAAGCTGACGAAGTATTGAAGTAGCCAGAGTAGAGGAAGTTAGTAGGATAGCTTCTTAGACCTGTACTCGTGTCAGTAGCACCGGAGTTTGCATTGGTATTAAGTACGTAGTACTCTCCATTTGTGTTTCCAGTAGGTATATGCCAGCCAGTAGGACAGATAGATGTAGTGTTATGATCTCCGCTAGTGTAGTGTGTAGTATCGGCAATTACTGCGTGCCAGGTGTAATAGTTACCATAGCTGTATGTATTTACGTTAGTATTAGTGGTATTTGCTGCTCTTTGGCTAGTGTTATTGTTATTGTAGCGCGGGAATCTGTAGCTTAAATCATCACCCGAGATAGTATTCTTACCTTCTACGTCTGTTTCGGTAGTATATAGGCTATTTGCAGTAGTAGAGTCAGAGAAATTAGCGGATTCTGGGTCAGCTAGACCTATAAAGCTAGGGTTATAGCCCTGAGATAGGGAGGCGTTAGTGACTGTTGAATCAGTTTGGTTGTTTCCTACTGTGTATTGGTTGTCTAGTCTGAGGTTTTCTATCATCCAGCATTTACCATCAGCTAGTTTAGCAATAGCGTAGGTTTGGTTGTCTCTTTGGTCTGTGAGGGCGGATACAGAAGAGAGGTTAGCAGTTCCGTCAGTAGGAGCGGTCTGTAATGCATTTGCTCCCGTACCACATAACTCCGCCACTTTGTTTGTATCTTGTAAACTCCCGGCCGACGCTACCCATACAGCATAAAGCTTTACCCCACGCGCCAAAGCGCTTGCTGAAGCTGTATAATCTTCCATCGGACCGTAGAAATGCGCATCTTGGTTCGTCTCATAATCCGGTACATCGCTCCACCCTGCAAACCCGTAACCAGTTCTACTAAAGTTTGAAGCAAGTAACGGTGCAGCCGTATCCGCCGTAACGGTTTGCTTCCCCATCGTACCCACCACGTCTTCTCCATTCTGCTGATAGCAAATACCATTAGCACAGTCCGACCACATCGCATAGAGCGTTACACTCTCCCCTGCAAGAGCTAGATCTGTCACGCTAGCCCCATTTGCGTATGTAGTTCCACTACCGTCCTGGGCTGTATTCCATCCAACAAACCCGTATCCAGTCGGAGCGGTAAAGTTATTACTATTTAGCGTAGTGGCTACACCTTCATAAATAGATTGACTTGTCATAGTACCAGTCCCAGTTACCGCCGAACCAGTATAAGTGTCAGTCGGATCAAAGTTCACCGTGTAACGCATACAGGCATCCGCAATGGTAGCCTGGTATACTATAGATCCTGCATTGCCATTCGCATTAGTGTCAGGAAGCATCGTATAGACTCCAGACTTCATCGTGTCGGATACGGATACTCCATAGTAGATACTAAAGTTATCACTAATGTTGGTCTCACTTGGTATCTCTAATGGTGCTCTAATTACTGCACTATTCCCTAGTGTTGGTACAGCCGAAAAAACACTCGCCGTAGTAGGAGTATTTGTAGCATCATAGTAATATCCCCAACTATTAACCGTATTCGCTAGCGTACTAGTCCCGTCAACTGGCGCAAAGTAAGTTCCCGCAGCGTTATTTGTCTCATCCCCATCTAAATATAGATTGTTATCATTCACGGAAGAAGAAATCACAAAATTATAACCAGATCTACAAGATGTAGTTACAGAGATGCTGTCACTACTTACTACCGCATTCCCATCGTCACCCCGCACATTAATATTAATTGGCCCACTAGTGTTTAGCGAAATATCGTGAGCAAGCACTTCATTGCTGCTCAAACCAAAGCTACAAGCAAAAAACATTACGCTAAGACCAACCAAGGTTTTTGTTTTTGTTTTCATTTATAAACCTTCTTTTTATTTTATGTATGACCTTTTATACGCTTTATTATACATAGAACTACAAAAAACGCAAGAGGATTTAATATGCTAAAATAATCCTATGGAATCCGAAGAACAAAAATCAAATAGCATCCATGGCGTCACAAGCAAGGACCCCAAAAGCCCCAATGACGTCAAAACCTCCAAACATGCTACCAGATATTTTTTCGTCGGCCTCGGAATAACATTATTTAACTACACACTTTTTGCCATTATTTCCAATATCCTCATTGACGATAATAACCTCCTTTGGCTCTCCAACCTAATTGCCACCGCTCTTACTACCATCGTAGCTTACATTGCGCATTCCAAAATCACTTGGAAAGAGCGTCATGTTACCAAAGCTGCAATCATCCGCTTCTTTGTCTGGAATGCTCTACTTGCATTTCTCATCGCTCCTAGTCTCACCCAGCTTTTCGGCATGCTCACCCCACTCTACGATTTTGCCTACAATATCAGTAGTGCTCTCCATCTTCCATTTCCCTATGAATTCATTCTTACCACTGGCGCTTTCGCCCTTAACTCCATTGTCATCATGATTCTCAATTTCCTTTTCTACGACCGCTTCGTCTTCCAAAAAAAGAAGCCGTAATCTCCGCCAGAAATAATAATTTCCTTTTCCATGACCGCTTCGTCTTCCAAAAATCATCCAGCATTACACAATAACCCATTTCCTCAAAAATGATATAATCAAATCATGAAAAAACCAAACCCTTTGCCCACTCAACCACTCGTCTCAATCATCGTCCCGATTTATAATACCGCAAGATATCTCCCCGCTTGTCTTGACTCCATCATCGCCCAGACCTACCAAAATCTCGAGATTATTCTTATCGACGACGGCTCCACAGATCACTCTGGCCAAATAGCAGATAACTACGCCAAAAAAGACCCTCGCATTAAAGTAATTCATCAAAAAAACCAAGGGCAATCTGCCGCTCGTAACCTCGGCCTTACCATGGTAAAAGGTGAGTATGTTAGCTTCCTCGATTCCGATGACGAAATCGAACCTACCTTCATCAAAGAACTCTTCGCTCCCTTAGCAAACTCCAACGCATCTCTTTCCGTCTGTGGTATGCATTACAAACGTCTTAAAACTAACACCGCCGAGAACGTTTATATTAGCCAACTACGCCCCCACCGTAAACCCGAATCCCTTAAAGCCTATCTCTTATACCTACTCGCCATAGATGGCCGCATGTATTCGTCCGTAAACAAACTCTATCACGCCAAAATCGCCACCAAACTTCGTTTTGATACTAAGCTCAATTTCGCCGAAGACACCAAATTTGTCCTCGATTATCTAGCCAAAGCATCTGGCAATCCAGTTTTTGTACTGTCGCCCCTCTATATCTACAACTTTGGCACCGAAACCAGTACCATTAATTCCACCGCTATTCAATGGAAAAACTGGCAAACCGCCTACCAAAATCTCAAATCTTGGCTCGGCCCCAACCCCAATATAAGAGAAAGATTCTGGCTTCACCTAGTTCATCTCCGCTGGCGCATCTCCTTCCTCCGCTCCAAGCATCGCGCAAAACCATAAAATATGCTAAAATAGTTATACATATGGGAATTCCACGCGTATTAAATCGCAGAAATCGCATCCTCTTAAAAGAGCTCACTAAAACGGACTTCAAGCTCCGCTATCAGGGTTCTGTTTTAGGCTATTTATGGGCTCTCCTTCGCCCACTCATGATGTTTGCTATTCTTTATCTTGTTTTCGTCAAGCTGCTTAGAATCGGTGGCGACATTCCTCATTATCCAGTCTATCTACTTTGTGGCACCACCATGTGGAGCTTCTTTACTGAGTGTACATCGCAAGGCATCCAAGCCATCGTTAATCGCGGCGACCTTCTTCGCAAAATCAGCTTTCCCAAATACATCGTCGTCGTCTCTGCTACCTGGACCGCCGTCATCAACATGCTGATTAACCTAGTTGTTATTGTATTATTTGCTCTCATCAATGGCGTTACACCCAGTTGGTCTTGGTTCCTTGTATTCTTACCCATCTTCGAACTTTATCTTCTATCCTTAGGTATCGCTTTCTTCCTCGGCTCCATCAATGTCAAATACCGCGACATTACCTCCATTTGGGAAGTCCTTACCCAAGCTCTTTTTTACGCCGTCCCCATTATTTACCCAATTACGATGGTCGCAGAAACTAGCGTCACTGCCGCCAAAATCATCCTCTTAAACCCCATCTCTCAAGCCATCCAAGACATCCGTTATCTTCTCATTACCGACCAAACTATCACTACATGGAACTATGTTGGTGAGCAGACATTCATTTGGAAATTTCTCCCACTCTTTATTACTCTTACCCTTCTAGCTATCGGCGCCCTCGTTTTCCGTAAACGCTCAAAATTCTTCGCGGAGGAGGTATAATGAAACGCTCCATCGGCACCAGACAAGAAATAGAAGACGCTAGTAGCAATATCGCAATTATCGCCAAGAATATTCATAAAAGCTTCCGTCTTCCTACCGAGCAAGCCTTCGGTCTCAAGCAAGCTATCTTTAACCGCCTTCGTGGCATCAAAGGTTACAAAGAACAAAAAGTTCTTCGTGGAATCGACCTCGAAATCAAAAAAGGAGAATTCGTCGGCATCATTGGCCGCAATGGCTCCGGCAAATCCACCCTCCTTAAAATCCTTGCCGGCACCTATTACCCAGAAAAAGGCGAAATCACCATCAATGGTACTCTAGTTCCTTTTATCGAACTCGGCGTCGGCTTCAACCCAGAGCTTACCGGCCGCGAAAACGTCTATTTAAACGGTGCTCTACTCGGTTTCAGTAATGAAGAAATGGATGCCATGTACGACGATATTTGGGACTTCGCCGAGCTCAAGGACTTTCAGGATCAAAAGCTCAAAAACTATTCCTCCGGTATGCAAGTTCGCCTAGCTTTTTCTATCGCCATCCGCGCTCGCGGCGACATCCTCTTGCTCGACGAAGTCCTCGCCGTCGGAGACGCCGCTTTCCAGGAGAAGTGCAATAATTATTTCGCTGATTTGAAAGACAAAAAACAGACCGTCATTCTTGTCACCCACTCAATGGAGAATGTTCGCAAATTCTGTAACCGCGCTTTCCTAATAGAAAATGGCAAAATCATCGAAGAAGGCGACCCGAAAAAAGTCGCCGACGCCTACACCAAGCTCTGGCAATAATTAACCAATTAACTTCTACCTATTCGTGCCTAATTCTCCGGAATAATCTATAGCCCACCCCGCCACATTTTTCAATCATTCCGATATATGTTTTCAGCTTCCTGCTCAGAAGCTGGTTCTCATATAGACGCTTCTTATTGTCAAGAATCCATCCACGTCCACCATCATAATATGTCTTTTCGATTACTCCACTAATCGCAAAGTCCATAAACGCTAGTTTCGCTGTCAGCATGGCAATTTGCGCCGCCTCCCACAACCTTTTATTGCTTTTGGCAAAATACTCCATCGCCTCTCTCGCCGCTCGCTCTCGCATCGTCAGCCGTTCCTCTTTATCAGACTTTTGCGTAATGCTCCCAGCTCTTTCTCTATAACAGTATAACGATTTTGATAAATACTTCACTCTACTAGCTTTACTTAGTAACTTATAAGTAGTCAAACAATCTTCATAATTCTCACCCTTAGGATACAAAACGTCATCGAATAAACTCCGCCTGTACATTTTGTTCCAGGCAATTATATCCACATTCTCCTGCTCCACCAAAAGACGTATCGTAGCTTCTTCACCCGTCATAATTATTTCCCTGGGAACCACATCATTGTACCCGCAAACCACGATATCGACATCCTCTTTTAGCGCCACACGCACCATCTTTTCGACGAATCCACTTTTGCACCAGTCATCACTATCGACCAGACAAACATATTCCCCCTTCGCCTTCTTTATTCCATAGTTTCTCGCATCAGACAAACCCCCATTTGTTTTATGAAATACCTTGATTCTTTTATCTTTTTTTGCAAATTCCTCACATATATCCCCGCTTCTATCTATAGAGCCATCATTCACCACGATTACTTCTATATTCTCATAGCTCTGGTGGCTCAAAGAAACGAGGCACTTTTCCACATACTTTTCCACACCATAAACCGGCACCACTACCGAAACAAGCGTCGAATCTATGCTTTTCATACTACTTGCTAGCACAATAGTCCAAATACTTTATCGTATCTCGCATCGCATCTTCTACCGTCTTTTCAGTTTTCCACCCTAGCTCTCTCTCTGCCTTACTCGGATTTGCATATATTTCTGCAAGATCCCCTGCTCTTCGACCTACAATCTCATACGGCAACTTTTTACCACTAGCTTCCTCGAAAGCTTTTATCATTTCTAATACCGAAGTACCCTTACCGGTTCCTAAATTATAAATAGATATCCCGGGCTGCATTTTTTTCACTGCTGCTACGTGCCCTTTCGCTAAATCTACTACATGGATGTAGTCTCTCACACCCGTACCGTCCACCGTGTCATAATCGTCTCCATAGACTTTCAGTTTCTCTATCTCTCCAGTTGACACTTTCATAATAATCGGCATCAAATTATTCGGGATATCATTCGGGTCTTCACCGATTAGTCCCGACTCATGCGTACCTACAGGATTAAAGTAGCGCAAAATCGTCGCTTCGAACTTCGGGTCTGCTTCCGCTACATCCTTTAGTATCTCCTCAATCACATGTTTAGTCTCACCGTATGGGTTCGTAATGCCAACTCCAGTTTGCATCTCCTCAGTTAGTTCAGATACTCCCTGATCCCCATAAACGGTCGCTGAACTAGAGAAGATAATCTTGTGGACACCGAACTCTTTCATGCACTCTAGTAAATTAATTGTTCCACCCACGTTGTTCTCGTAGTATTTTAGCGGCTTCTCCACCGATTCGCCTACAGCCTTGAGCCCAGCAAAATGTATCACGAGTTCATATTTACCTTCCTCAAACATCTTTCGCATCCCCTCTTTGTCTAGCAAATCTACCTCGTAGAATTTTGGCTTTACACCGGTAATTTCCTCAATCTTATCTAGCACGGTAATTTTACTGTTGAATAAATTATCCATTATTTCAACTTCATATCCCTGCTTAATCAGCTCAATTGCCGTATGTGAACCAATATATCCTGTCCCACCAGTTAATAATATTTTCATCTTTTTCTCCTCTTTTTTCTATTATACTCCATCCCCACGTATTTTTCTTGACTCGTCACTAAATCATAATTTAACTCTTATATAGTGGTAGCATCTTTTCTTCAAAAATTTTGTCAAAATCAAACTCCCCTTCATATTTCTTTCGCGCATTTTTCGCCATTTCGTCCGCCTCCTTCTTATGTTCCAACATCCATATCATCGCCTCCGCCAGCTTTTTGGCATTTTTTGCCGGCACCAGCAGTCCAGTCTTGCCATCCTCTATTACCTCTGGATTTCCATCTACATCTGACGCAATAATCTTCTTTCCCATCATCGCCGCATCAAGTAGCGACAAAGACAAACCTTCTCGGTAACTCGGCAACACAAAAATTTCATTCTCAGCTAATACTTTTAAGGGTTCGTCCGTTCGCCCATGAAAACAGATTCGCTCATTATCGCAAGCCAAACTCTTGTACTTTTCCAAATCCTCACCATCGCCATAGACATTCAAAACAGCATCGGGATATTTAGTGCTAACTTCACCAAAAGCCTCGATTAACTCCATAATACCTTTATAATCCACGACCCTTCCAACATAGCAAATACTATTCTCCCGACACTTAATAGATTCGTACTCTTGTCGTTTGTCTTCAACCCCATTTTTTATCGTGAGTACATTACTAAATCCTTTAGGTTCTACGATCTTCTCAAAGTCTTTTCGTTCATAATCACTAATCATTATTATCCTATCCGCCTTTTTTGCGCATCTTAAAACCCATTTTCCAATCCAATTCTTATACCAGACACCCACATTGGTCAACACCCAGCTTCTAAAATCCATGTGGTCAGTCCACAATACCTTTATACCCATTTTCTTTGCTACGGGAGTCGCTGCAATCCAATCATCTCTTGACTGAATATTGACCACATCGGGCCTATACTGTTTAAAAATCTTCTTATGCCACTTTCTTAAGCCAATTATTTTTAAACAGTAAACCGGAAAAAAAACATTCCGCCACCCACTCCAATTCTGTCGTCTTAAATACGGCAACCGAATCGACGCTATTCTCTCGTTATCCGCTCCCCTCAGAAGCCCCTCGGAGTTTGTAACAACAAACGATTTAATGCCATTTTTTCGCAACATTAAACTAAGTTTTATCTGGTACGTTTCACCCCCACCATACTCATTGACTAAAGTACTCCTTATTAAAAAGACTTTACCGCCTCTATCGATCAATTTAAGTCCCTTCTTACTGTTTCTACGAATTCTTCCCAGGAGTGTCTTTTTCTTAAAAGCTTCTGAGCGTTCCTGACATATTCAGCACCTTTTTTTGTTTCGATAACGTTTCTTAGCCCTCGAATATACCCACCAATATCATGCAACTCAACCAGCTCACCATTCTTTCCATTGTTCAAAAAATCCGGTACGCCGCCTTCTCTAGTTGCCACTATGGGCAAACCTAGGGCCGTAATTTCAAGAAGGATGTTCGGTATTCCGTCAGTCTGAGCAGTATACAAATATGCATCATATTTCTCGATAGGTAATTCTTTGATACTAGAGAATGCACCTTTGTAATTTATCCCCTTTGCTCCCGCAAAATAATCATCTCTATAGTAAGGCTTTTGTATCCTACCGTACACATCTAAAGAATATCCTTCCGGTAGACACTCAGCAATTTTCTTTAAAATGTCTGGCCTTTTCTGCGGAGCAATCCTACTCGCCCACAGAACGCTGTAAGATTTATTACTAACCCCAGACTTATATTTATTTAGCCTTAGATCTATAGGCTGATAATGAACCGAAACTTCGTCAACAGATAAACCGGTTCTATCGATGAGATCATCCGCAATTACCTTGTTATCAGTAAAAACTTTATTTATAATCGGCTCAAGCTCCACGTAATAAGGGTCAGCAAAGCTTTGAATTCTCTTTTCATCCTCCGAAAACTCGTGCATAAAGAAAGAACAGTTCAATTTAATCCCATTTGTTTTAATTAGTTCTTTGTTATTAATTGCCCACCTATAATAAAAATCATTCCCAATAATATGAAGGTATTTCACCTTGGTTTGTACAACAAATTTCGTTATCAGGAAACCCTTATCCCAATCGGACAAATGTGACGATATCTCGTCAATATCAATAAAGGTCACATTTGGTGGAATAGTATATGGATGCCCATCAGGAAGTCTACCACAAACCACCACACACCATTCTGGGTGTATTTCGTATATCGCTCTCATATAGTTTTCTAAAACTTTTTCCGTACCACCGATACTCATTACTGGGGGCATAAAAACATAATCTGGATCTTTCTTCAGCGTATGCACCATACGACAATAAGCCTTTCCTAAGTAATCTAATTCAGACCCATAAATCGGCATCCTTGAGACAATCTCTTTATCGGGGTATAGCTGACTATCTATTTCGTTCATCTTTCTCCATTCCTTTAATAAGAAAGGGGGAAGTTTTTTACGACTTTGTTCCATACGATATCGTTCAACCGAACTAGTTATTTTTCGATCAGCGAGCTTCAAGAATGGTATTCGCCTCACAAGCTTATGTCCAGCACGTAAAACCCTCAAACTCCTATTTGAATCAGGCGGCGTCGCCTCTGGATGCTTTTCGAAATCTTTCCTATAAAGTCGCTTCATATTCTCCAAGCAAAATGCTTTTGTGTAAGGAATAGTAGTATTCTCGCCCGTATGTCTCGAATAAGTTGAACCCTTTCTAACCCTGTAGAACAAAACACTGCCAGGTACAACATTGTGTCTAATATTATCTGCACGAGTATCGCAATTATAGTGCCAATCTTCAAAGCCGTAGCACCCCGTAACCTTCTTGTAAGGATGCTTTTTTGCTAAATCCCTTTTCAGAAAAGTACCCGAACACCATCTATTTCTCCCAAATAAAATTAAGAGATCAGTATCTAAATCAAATGAATCCTTCATTCTCCAAAATCTTGGCTGCTCATCCAATCCGAAAGTTAAATTACACTCCGGATGCAGAATAACGTCCTCATTTGAGTCCTTCATAAGATTGAAGGCGTCCAATAACCATTTTTCCGAAAACAAATCATCCCCGTCCATTAAACAAACATAATTTCCGTTCGCTTGATTAACTGCGTAATTCCTCGACCGAGAAGGTTCGCCAAAACTGTTCTCTATGATCCTCAGATTGAATTCTCTTTTTACCCTCTTAAGGCAACTCCTAGTTTTTTCATCACCATTGTCGAGATGAGCTATTACCTCATACGTTATCCCTCCGTCATCAAGCCACTTCAGCATTCTTCTTAGTGCCAAAAAAGTTTTATAAATAACAACCCCCTCATCATGAAATGTATATATTACAGAAATATCCAAACTCTTCATTCCTATAATCATACCTCGTTACTACGTTTTTATCAACACCATAATCCAGTCTCGACTCCTACAACCAAAGCTTCTTTTATAAACGTCTTTAATAATATATAATGCTAACATATGGTAAAAACCGAATTATCGCCATCGCCGAATGGCTCAAAGCGAATCATTTATTTCGATTATCTAAGAATCGCCGCTATATGTACAGTTGTAATTCTACACGTAGCCGCACAAAACTTGCGCGCAGTAGATATTGCCTCGTCGACATGGACCACATTTAATATCTATGATAGTCTTATGCGCTGGGGTGTTCCAATATTTATCATGATCAGCGGCGCACTTTTCTTAAGCAGAAAACAGTCAATCAAAAAGATATACAAGAAAAATATTACAAAAATACTAGTTCTTATAATCTTTTGGACGTTGTTTTATAATATTTGGCAGCTCACCTTCTCCGACACCGTTTTTACCTTCAGAGTTTTCCTAACTAACCTAGCGAGTGGCCCATATTATTTATGGTTTTTATATACTCTCATTGGATTATATATGGTGGCTCCCCTTTTACAGCAACTCATAAAAAACAAAAAAATAACAGAATATTTTCTTAAATTATCATTTATCATTGCATTTTTAGTCCCTGAGTTGATTGAAATTATTTCGTTAAAGTCCGAATTAATCGCAAGCCTTATTGAGAATAAAGTATTATTATTACGTATTCCCATGATGCTAGGATTCACACATTATTATGTTCTAGGCTATTATTTAAACAGATATAATATAAAAAGAAGGACGGAAATCATGTTCTACGCAACCGGAATACTCGGAATACTTTTTACAATAATTGCGACTACACTCTCTTCCTTATCCAAGGGTGATCTGGTCACATTCTTCTACGACAATCTAACCGTAAACGTAGCCATGACGAGTATTGCTGTATTTATTTATTTTAAAAAACATTTCGGCAATAACCCCCCGTCCCATAAAAAACACTTGTTACTCCTTTCTAGATGCAGCCTAGGAGTATATCTGGTACATGTCATTATTTTGGAAACAATGGATTCTGTTTTCAATATTAATTCTTTATCCTTCGATCCGGTAGTGTCGGTCCCTATACTATCACTCCTTATCCTCCTTTTATCCTACGCCATCTCAATTATCCTTTATAAAATACCGCTCGTTGGAAAATGGATAGTATAGGCCCCTACTCTACACTAATTGCCCCTGCCTTATCTCAATTCTGCTTTTAATAGGACTGTGCTATAATACGCATATATGGCAAAAGAATTGCTCACAATCAATAATACTGCCTTCTTTTCTTGCGCCAGTGATTCATATATCTATCGAGCGGCCGTTTCGTTACTATCAATACGTAAAACACTACCTAATGCAAGGCTTTATATTCTTAGTAAATATATATCCGACAACAATAAACGTTTTCTCAAAAAGCATTCGATCCAATATATTGAACTGGACCTAACCTATTTATTCTTCCAAATTTGGCAATACCCTATAGAATGCTATTATATTTTTGCTGGTCCAGAACTATTTTATAAACTTGGTTTTCAATACTGTGTTTACATCGATGGCGATACCCTATGTATGAAAAATCCAATTAAAAACATTCCGCAAATTCACGACATCGCAGGCGTAACCGCTAATACATTTGACGAGCTCTTTGGCCCAGAAAGCTGCAAAATTGCCTCTCATTTTCATATTCCAAACGAATTATTCTATACACCACGCATCCAAAGTGGCATCATTTATATGAATAATGCCGCGTTAAAAAAACTACATTTTTTAGATAAAAGTGCCAATCTATACTATGAATCCTGGAAAATCGGGCATCCACGTAAAGGGGATGACTCTCTGCTCGCGCTCTTTCTATTAGTAAACCATAATTCGTTAATGCCGACCATACTTAATAATGACTACAATTACATGCCTCATTTTCAGGGTTTTACAACTAAACCCACTACAGTTTTCTTTCATTTTACTATTGACAAACCATGGAAATATCATCCTTACCAACATGAAAGCCATAGGCACGACATATTTAATTCGTATACCAAAGCCTGGCGCAATCTTAGCCGCAAAGCAAGCATTATAAGATGGCTTAATACTCTGTCATTCCCGACCAGATGCAAGAGCTTAGTCAATAAAACTAGGCTTAGCTATCGACAACAATTATTTGTCTTGAAGGGATTAAGATATTCAAATCGCCGAAAAAAAAGCAATTCGCTCAAACCCCCAATTAAGCTATACTGGTGGCAACCGCCGCAAATCAACAATTTCGGAGATGTCGTTTCTCAAGATATCATTTCAAACATCTTTGGCCGAAAAACAACCTGGGCTCCAATAGAGACTTGTAGTTTAATCGCAACCGGATCAATCATCGAAATCGCCAAAAACGCAAAAAGACGTACTACAATGAATGCTTGGGGAAGCGGTTTTATAAAAGCAGATAGCGGCAATAATGGTCTTAAAAAGATCAATTTTTCCGCCGTTAGAGGGCGCAGAACCCTAGCTAGAATCAAAGACGAGCTGCCGACTGGCGACCCAGGCATACTAATCAATACTACATATTTATTAAAAAAGAAACGTCACAGTAATACAATTGGCGTCATAATACACTATTCCGATATAAAAACACCAATAGCCAAACGTTTTTGCGAAGACCCAAGGTTCACAGTGATTACACCACTTGATTCACCCCTAAACGTTGCTAAAAAAATTTCCGAGTGTAAGCTGATACTCTCGTCATCCCTTCATGGCCTAATATTCGCCGATAGTCTCTCAATCCCGAACGCACACATTAAAATATCTAACAATCTAACAGGTGGCATATATAAGTTTATTGATTACTACTCCGGAGTAGGAAAAGCATATCATCCAGCAAATACCAAACAAATATTTAATAATAGTTATCTCAACCAACTAATTAAAGAATACGAGCCAATACATAATCTTACGAAAAAACAAAAAGACTTAATTAACTCGTTCCCGTTTAACTAGCTTCTTTAAGACTACTCGCCGGTACAGCACAAAAAGAATTAGTCTCAGTTTTATATTTAGTTCTATAAAAAACAATCCCGTCTACACCAATTTTTGTAACATACTCCTGAGTATTACCAACGCCCAGAAACACGTCACAAGTTTTTCCGTTCCTAACATCAATCATGAATGTAGCACTCTTGATTACCATCCTTCTTGGATACAGAAAACCTACAAAATCCCCACCTGATTCACTAATCTGTAAATTATACTTCGTTTCTTGCAAATCGGCAGCTTTTACCACGCATTTTGTATTTTTTTCGTTGTCAGCCTGATAATAACTCTCGCCATTATAATCAATTTTGTTTACAAACCTCGTTATCATTTTTTGTTTATAGGAAGTGCACCCATTATTAGTGTCTAAATTAAAGGAACTGGCATCATTAATAAATTCCAAGTTGCGCGGGTACATAAAGCCAACTAAAATGTTATCATCCAAATCTGCTGCGGGGATTAATAATTCGAAGTTTTTATCATAATCGTGCGCTGTTCTATAATATAGTTCATTATCAATGATACATCTATCCATTATCTTTATATATTTATTCTCTTCAGTTGTTAATATCTGTACCCTTTCACCACTTTCGATGTTGTATTTATATGAGTCCCTTCTTAATTTCATTAATACTGGCCCAATCAACTCAAAATCCACCTTCTGTTTAGCTCTCGTCCTCAATACACCATAACCGTTATCCATAATAAGATATTCCTTATTATCTATAACCACAAGTTTCTCGGCACTAATAACATCATTTACATAGTACTCTCGCTCACCACATCTTGCATCCTGCTGTATAATATCCACGGCGCAAGTCCACTCCCTTATAACGTATTCCTTTCCCTGTAGTAAAACCCCATCCTTTTCAAACAAATAATCTTCTAGTCTATCCATCAGAACACATCGATTCGTCCCCTCATCAATTTTTCTTTGCAGGCAGACCTGCTGCCTATCCCCCCAAAAGACCGATGCCTTCTTTGTGAAATAGTAGTTTTCCCTTTCTTCAATCCATTCATTAGTTGTCTTTTGCTCATTTGCATCAATAACCAGCGTCGGTCTGCGCGCAGTCATTACACGCGGATTTTTCATTGCCACCCATACAACATCAGAAGTAGTCACCCCCCCAAACCAATCCTCAAAATACAAATAAAAATTCCGATTCCCATATGCTCCACAATAAGCCGTACCATACCCAGCTGCCAAGGCCCCCGCATTTGGCTGATACGGTGTATACCGATACAGTGCCGACGTCGCAAGCGAACGGATATTTACCACCGACCCACCGCAACCAGCATTTGGGTTATATTGAATATAGTTATTTCCTAACGGATAATTTGTCCACCCCCCATCCAGCACCGTCCGAAACATCGCCGCAGCCTTCCTCACTTGGTTTTTAAACCCATAATACTGCATCGAACATGGCGCCGTATCTGGACAACCATACCCCGTTGCAGACCGATATTGCTTACTGTTCGGAAAATCGTCTGTAATCAAACCCTGTTCTTTCTGTAGTAACACAATCAATACCTGCGGGTTAATTCGATAATCCTGTGCCGCCTGCCAAATAATGTGCGCCGCCGTATCTCCACTTCCAATCATCTCGCCGTCACCAAATCGTTCCTCTGAAATACAAATAAAATGCCCATTATCCCAGTGCCACTTAATCGACGGATAACTCGACGCCATCGATTGATAAAGCCCGTAATCGCGATTTCCGCAAGGATTCTTCGCAGTCAAAAAAGCCTGTATCTCCGCCTCGTTCATTGAATTATAATTACCCATTTGCCAATCCGAAATAATATACCCAGGATCAAACCCAGCCAAAGACGCCGCATCTACTACCCCATCGCCCTTGAACTTCTGCATTAAAAAACTAAACAGAAAAACCGCCACAAATAGTCCTAACCCCACATATAAAATCCGTTTACTTCTTCGCCTCACTCTCATAGCTCCACCCTTCCGACAATAGTCCCAGTTCTTTCTCCAGAGTTCACCGTGATTATTATATCCGTCGTCCCTCCGCCCATTCCATCCACCGACACATCAAACCCTTCGCATGTCGCCGTAGCCACATTTCCTACAACCATAGCCGTATCGTTATAAATAGTCGATCCATTACGCACTAAGTTAAGTATACACTCACCGTCATCCAAAAACTGATCAATGTTTACTCGAATCATTAATCTCTCGCCACTAACTCCCGCATAAGTTACCACGCCAGAAATACTCTCCGCCTTATTTGGGTTTTCACCATCATATTGCACTATCTCTTTTCCGTCTCCCACTTCATCCTCTAACTGTCCGCGCCCCTCTTTTTCTCCCATAACATCTTCGCTCTTCTCTTCACTCTCTATTCTCTCTTCTACTTTCTCCACTTCTTGGCTTGATTCCTTCTTGTCCCCACCTTTACCCTTAAAATATCCATCCCATACAAAATACACTACCACCGCCGCAGCTACCAATAAAATCAACATCAAAAACCAAAACAACCGCTTTTTATTCTTTTTTCTTTTTCGTTTTTGTGCCATAAATTACAATTCTCCTACTATCAGTCTAACACTATATATCTGCCTTGTAAACCCCATATTCTTTCTCAAAAAACTCGCTCCTCTTTTTTATCCACTCCGCCATCTTTTTAGCGTCTTCCCGATAATCTCCTTTTTGCCATTTTTCTGCATCCCTCCACGTCAACCCTTCAATCTCTTCGGTCCATTCTAGTATTTTCCCGCCTAGTTCATCCACTTTGTTACTCATTTTCATTTCGTATTGTCGCCTCACCTCCCCCCGAAACTCCGGCATCTCCATCATGTCAAACATAATCCTAGACAGCCCCTGGCTCCAAGCATACCAATCAGTTTCTCCACCCAGATTCATCTCTTCATACTCCTCTTGTGTTAGCAATTCTCCCTTTCGTATCATCGTCCGCTCCGGCGAATAAAACTCTTCCCCCATCCAATTCCCCCACCATCCATTCGCAAACGCCAAGTCAAAATCCCATCCTGGTCCTGCATGTATCTTATCTTCCACTCCATCCTTATACATATAAAAACTCGTCCAATACGCATCCGGGTTCACCGAAAACTCTGATAGCAAATAATACTGCGCAAAAGATTCCACATCTACCAGCTCCCCGACTCTCTCGTAGTTTCTCTCCACTACAGCTCGTTCGAATTCGTCATACTTCGACATAAACTCTCTCATCGCCGCCTCGCCATTCCCCTCGTCCACAGCGTCCTTCAGTACCAAATAATCGCCATTCCCCGATTCACGATAGTCTTCTCCCCAATAATACAAATTATCAAGCTCCACCAGTACCCCCATCGGGTCTCTCAAATCTACCACGCTCTTCCCGATTTCCACCGCATGCGTTAAGTAATATAACCCCTCATATTCTTCATCAATATATAACTCCACAAACCTTCCTTCAAATTTATACTTCATCCCAAGCAAATCCTCTAAATAAAACGCTGCCTTGGTCCTTAAGTTTGTCGCATCCATTACATTAGCTAGAAGTACCCATTTTCTCGCCCTTCCTAATCCAAACAAATCTACCTTTTCCGAAAACCTTATTTGATAAGGCTTTTTCTTTTGCACCCAAGTGCCATTTCCTCTTCCTTTCACTCTCACATTATCAAACCCTAATATATCTTCACCTTCATATAGTTCCACTTTATTCCCTTCGTATTTTATCTCCTTTGACCCGCGATTTATTTCTTCAAGTGTCACACCGTTTAATGTAATATTCATCCTCGGCGCTCCGTTATCTGGAAACTTCGCCAACACCTCATCCTTTAATTGCGCTCCAATCACAGCTTTCGCCACAAGGCCCACACCAACAATCAAAACTAATACCCCCCAAAGCAAAACAGTTAACCTATCCCACTTAAACATACACTATCATTTTACCATGAATCTCATTTCTTAAATTCCTTCAACAGATTATGCCTTTCCTCTTAGGTTCAAATTAAACACCGGAGCAAAACGTTTCTTTAAAAGACAAAAAATCTACACTTTCAAAGCTCTACCGATAAATGTAGACTACTCCAAATCCAACCCCAATATCTCCGCCGCTTTCATTAAAACCTTTTTCTCTTCCTCAGTGCATTCCCCTAACCTATTTTTAAACAGCTCCACTGTTTCTGTATGCCGGAAATCCAACACCTCAAGCGACCGTGCTGCACCTGGTACTTTCTTCAAAATCCCCTTTGATACCATATTATCAATATGCTCCGCTACAGCCGAAACAGACGATAATCCCAGCCCCGTCATAATTTCACGATAAGATGGCGAATAGCCATTCTCCTCTGTAAAATCCTCCAAAAAGTTCAAAACCGCTTGTTGTTTCTTCGTGATTTTTTGCATCTTCATGTTATAATTATAAATAATGGATTCAAATAAATCAATCGATGGACTGAAAACTCGTAGCGCCAAATCTGGCGTATCTTCTTCTCATAAATCCGCAAAATCCCCTAAGCCAACTTCGAAACCAACTGAGCCAACTACACAACTAATTAAGTCGACTTCAAAACCAGTCAGAGCAACTACAAAATCAACTAGAATAACCGCGCAGCCGATCAAAACTACCACGAAACCCGTCAGAACGACCACCACCAAAACCACCCGCCAATCAAAAAGTGTATCCACTTCAAACATTAATAAGCCCAAAACTCCCACCAATCGCAAAACCCGTACTACAGCTGCCACCACTAAATCCACCAAATCCACCAAAACTAGTCAACTACTCTCAGCTAATAGTACCCTCGCACCAACTAGTACTACCCGAATTACTACCCCTCCAACCACTATTGCCCCTACTAAGACCAGTCCAAAGTCCGCAGCTCCCCAAGAATTAAATCATCAAGAAACACCCCTAGATATCCTCAGTACTTCCGCTGCGGAAGATTTTCTCAAACCCACCCAAATATTTGATTTTGATGAAAAAAGCGGAGAACTAAAAGCCTCCGACGCCACCCTAAACACCACATCAGACGTCTCCGATAACATTAAGTCAAAGAAAGTAAAAAAGCCCGTGTCAAAAAAACGTAAAGTCATCACAAGCATCATTCTATTCATCGTTGTTCTACTGATCGGTGGTGTTATTTGGTTAGTTGTCTGGGGTAATGATATCATTGCTAAAATCACCGGCGGCCAAGGCAACGTCTTCGATCTTCTCACCTTCACCGAACCAACTTATAACCCACTCAAGACCGATTCAAACGGTCGCACCAACATTCTTGCCTTTGGTACTAGTGGCTACAATATGGCAGGCGACGAGGGTAATGGCACTCACGACGGCGCTCAACTTACCGACTCGATCATGGTTATTAGTTTCGACCAAGAATCCAAAGACGTCGTCATGCTTTCTCTCCCCCGCGATCTCAAAGCTTCACCTACTTGCACTGCCACCGGTAAAATCAACGAAGTCTATTGGTGTAACGATGGTGGCAAAGATAATAACTTAGAAACAGAATCTAAAGCCGCCCATGCTCTCATGGAAGAAGTTGGCGATATCCTCGGTATCGACTTTCAGTATTATGCCCACCTTAACTGGGGTTCTCTAGTTCAAATCGTCGATACATTAGGCGGCATCAATGTTACTCTAGACGAAGACGTTCTCGATTACGGTTGGACTAACGCTGTCTTTAAAGCTGGCACCGAGTATACTATTAACGGCGAGCAAGCTCTCGGCCTTGCCCGTGCTAGACATGGTACCGCAAATGGCGACTTTACTCGTGGTGCCAGCCAACAAAAAATTCTCATCGGTATCAAAGACAAAATCACCGAAAAAGACCTTTCCATTCCAGAGCTCTTAGACCTCGCTTCTACCCTCGGCGATAACCTCCGCACTAATTTCTCCCTAGACGAATTTAAAACTCTCGCCCATCTTTCTCAAGAAATCGACCTAAGTAGTGTTCGCCAAATCTCTCTTCTCGAACCAGAACCACTCATGACTACCGGCAACATCAACGGTATCTCTTACGTCCTTCCCGTCGGCGGAGTAGGTTATTACGCCAGAATCCAAAAATACATCGACAAAATGTTAAGTAGTGATCCCAGAAGCTATGAAGACTACTCCATCCTAGTTCTTAACGCCACCGAAACTCCAGGCCTAGCCGCCCAGGAGCAAAGCACCCTCGAAGAAGACGGCTACCTAAATACCTACACCGATGATGCTCCAGCTGGAGAATACAAAGAAGGTTATACCCTTTACGCCCTCACAGATACAGCCCCAGGCGTTCAAAAACTCCTCGAAGAAAAATATTCTACCACCGCACTACTCACAGAATCCCTTCCTGAAAGTATTTCTAAAGACTACAACTTCGTAATTATCATTAATAAAGAACTCGAATAATACAACAATTAAATATTCAGTTCGCACGAATTTTCTTCTCTGGAAGAACAGGGGTATAAATGCACACAAAATGTCTATTAACTAAATATTATCAACGGTTTTTATTAACTTTCAAGACAAAGCAAATAAAGTCGTACAGACTTACTTCTTTTCAATAATCAACTTCCGCTCTCGCCCCTCCCCTTCCGAGTGTGTCTCTATATCAGAATAGTCCTGTGCAACTTTATGTACCACCCGGCGGTCTGCCGCATTAAGGTCAATTGTCATCGGCTCACCAGTTTTTCGTACTTTCTCAATCCAACCTTCAGCTTTTTCCGCAATTCTATCAGCTCTTTGCTTCTTATAGTTTGCCACATCTACATTAACTCTCGTTAGCTCTGCCTCTTTCGATACTAAGGCCATCGATACAATATGTTGCAACGCCCGCAAATTATCCGCATTTCTCCCGATTAATAACGAATTTAAAGAGGTAGATGGTACAGAAAGTTGTATTACCTCATCGTCTATAGTCGACGACACCGCCACATTGATGCCAAAAAAACTCAAAAGGTCTTCCAGGTATCTGGCCGCAAAGCGAATTGATTCATCTTTATTCATAATATTATCTCCTTTTCTTTTTAATATCTTTCGCGGAGATTCGAGTTATTTTTGTTCCTGTTTTTTTATTTTCAATTACTTGTGCTTCTTGAATGTTTTTTAACTCTTTTAATACCGCCTTATCAGTCATATCGTCAATTTTCTGATTAATACCCTTCAAAATAATCTTTTGCTGGACTACAGTAATTACATTACTTAAGAAGTAATAAAAAGCTAAAGCTCCATTTAAATTAAACATAATGAAAAACATCATTAAAGGCATCATCATCGACATTTGACTAGTTGTCATACTACTAATATCAGAATCGTCAATTTCCTTACCTTCTTTTGCTTGTTTGATCAAATCACGGAATTTCTTTTTCTTCTCACTCTTACCAGAAGGCATTTGTTGCTTTGTAGCGAGATATTGCACTACAGACGCCAAAATCGCACAGGCCAAAATAAACAACGCACTCCATGAGAACCTCCCAGATAAAGCATCGCTCGCCTTTACATCTAACCTAATTACACCAAATAACTGCGGATAAAAATCATACGTTGTTTTTTCTTCGTTTGGTATCTCCTGATTCGTCAAATCCGCCAAATAAACCTTTTGTTTTTCTTCCAATTCTCGAATCTCAGAACCTTCATACGCCACAATATCATAAGCCCTATTCATTAAGTTATCTTGCGGGAGCGGAGTAGCAATTACTCTAATCGCCGAAAAAATCGCAATAAAAATCGGAAGCTGAATAAACAAAGTCAATATCGAAGCAAATGGCTTCACATTATAGCGTTTGTAAAGATCCATTGTCTGGAGCGACTCTAGTTGTTTATTTCCCTGGCAGTTCTTTTTAATCTGAGTCAGCTCAGGCTGCAATTTCCTAATTAGTCTAGTCTGATTAAGTTGCTTCTTGGTTAGCGGCCACATACAAATCTTCACCAGTATCGTGAATAAGATAATAGCCAACCCAAAATCATGCACCAAATTAAATATCACAAATAGAATATTTACAATCGGCCGCACCACAATCATATCAATTAGATTAAATGGACTTCCGGTTAATATTGATCCCACCACAAAACCAATAAATATCCCCCAATAAATATTCTTCTTCACACTCTGCTTGTCCATTCCTCTCATTATACCATATATTTAGTGTAGGATTCCAGATAAAACTAAAAGGTCTCTAAAAGGTCTCATTAAATACCAACAAACAATCCCTACCCCTCATATATCCCCCGTAGTACATTAAGGATTAAACCCCAACTTTACTTTCTTCGATCAACTTCCCCAACATCGCCTCTAGTTCACCAAACGGCATCCTCATCACTTCTTTCGAATAAATCATGAACACATAATCCCTCTTCTTGGGAATTGAATCAAAATTCTTCCTTATCGCTTCATACACCCTTCTTCGCATCCGATTCCTTCCAACTGCAGTCTTTTCTACTTTTTTAGATACCACCACAGCAACTCGTGTAAACCCACGAGTATTCATTGTATAGACTAGTGACATCTTAGGTGAACGGACCGTCTTCCCTTTCTGGTAGACGTATCTCACCCCACCTCTCGAATGAAACCGATACTTCTTACACAGCATATTATCATTATACTCTATCTTATTTTCTAACTAAAGAGATTACAGTTTGTAAAAACCGTAATCTCTTAATCGAATCACTATATATAATCTAATTAAGCAGTAAGACGTGCACGACCCTTCAAACGTCGGCGTGCCAAAACTTTGCGACCATTCTTAGTAGCATTTCTTTTCATAAATCCGTGCTCAACCTTGCGCTGTCTTTTGTGTGGCTGATATGTTCTTTTTGGCATATTATTCCTTAAATTTTATTATTTTTCAAATTCTTTATATAGTATACCGCACTTTTCCACAATTTTCAAGAAGTTTTCCACAACGTTTTTAGGGAATTTGTGAATTCTGTGAAAAACTCCTCCCCTGTTAAATATTCATATTATTACACCATAATAATTTATACCCCAATTTCCTGTGGAAAACTCCCTCCTTCATGCTATAATACTACCAAGAAGGAGGTTAAACTACATGTACGACGTTTGGCAAAACGCCCTAGCTGAGATTGAGCAACAAATATCTGCCGCAAATTTTTCAACCTGGTTTCAAGGTACCTCACTTATTTCCAGCGACCATGGAGACATTAGAATCGGAGTCAAAAACACCTTCTATATCAAACAGCTCCGCAACCGCTACTTAGATATTATTAAGACCGCTTTGCAGAACAATAATATAGAAGTATCTACCATAGATTTCCTTGTCCAAAACACCACCAAAGCCAAAGTCCGTCCTCGCGAAGTCACCAAAAATACCCTCATCGCTGACGCCAAAAAACGCATCGAACATGTTAATAAAAAGCTAAATACCAACATTAACAGTTTTAATAATGGTCTCAACCAAAAATACACCTTAGATAATTTTGTAGTCGGCTCCAATAATGATCTCGCCGTCTCTGCCGCCAAAAATATCATCGCCAATCCTGGCACCAAATATAACCCCTTCTTCCTCTACGGTGGACCGGGGTTAGGTAAAACACACCTCGTCCAGGCCATCGGCAACGCACTAGTCAAACAAAATCCCGATTTCAAAGTATTCTATACCCCCATCAATCATTTTTATTCCGACTTCGTCGACGCCATCAAAGCTGGCAAAGGTAAGGAGTTTTATCTCAGGTTCCAAAAACTCGACTGCCTCATCATTGATGATTTTCAGCTAATCGTCAACAAGGAAAAGAGTCAAGAGGAGTTCTTCAATATCTTTAACGATCTCTATCAACTCAATAAGCAAATTATCGTTACTAGCGACCGTCTCCCTAGTCAAATCAAAACCGTTGATGAAAGATTGGCTTCACGTCTCACCTGGGCAGGCGCCTTTGATCTCCAATTACCAAAATTCGAAGATAAATGCGCCATTCTTCGTGCCAAGGCCGAGCTAGATGGTGTAGAAATCGAACCAGAAGCCATCGAGTATATCGCCGAAAACGTCAACACTAATATTCGTGACCTCGAAGGCGAATTTTCCACCATCCTTCTTATGTCTGAAGTACGTGGTCTCACTCCTCTAGAGCTCATCCAAAACGGCGCGGTTTCCGTTAATAAAACTTCCAAGCTTCACCCTACTTCCCCCAAACAAGTGGTAGACAAAGTTGCAAAGTATTATCAACTCTCTACCAAAGAACTCCGTAGTAAATCCCGCGTTTCTAATATCAAAACTGCTCGCCAAGTTGCTATGTATATCCTCTCAAAAGACCTTAAGCTTAGTACTAATAAAATTGCTACCGAGGTTGGCGTCAAAGATCATTCCACCGTAATTCACGGTATCCGCAAAATCGACCAAGACCTAAAGCTAAATTTTACCCTTCGAGACCAAATCGAAGAAATCAAGGAAAAAATCTATGGTTAATAATATTAATAACAAACTAGTTCCTGTGAAAATGTTGTGTAAAACCTTCTCGAAAACTGTGTGTAATTTTTGTGTACCTTTTTGTGGATATTTTCACTTTCCATATAAAAAATGTGTACAACTCCACTTTTTCACTAAGTTTTTCCAAGTTACCCACCAAAATATCCACCTATGTTTCATCCCTGTTTTCAACCAATGTTTTACACATTTCCACACACCCTACTACAACTACTACAAAAAATAATTAATAGAAAGGAAGTATATGAAAATCAAAGTTACACAAGAAAAGCTGAGTAAAGCCCTTACGTGCATTAGTCGAATAGCTATTAATAAATCTACCTTACCAATCCTAGGTAATATCTTAATTCGTGTAGAAGACAAGAAAGTCTCTCTAATCACCACTAATCTAGACATGGCTATCATTAGTTACCTTCCAGTCTCCGAATCAGAAAACGGAGTCATCACTGTTCCAGCTAAACTAATCACCGAATTCGTCTCTAATTTACCTAAAGGCGAAAACATCGAAATCTCCACTAATGACACTAAAGTATCTATTAAGGCAGGTAAGTATTCCTCCACTATTAATGGTACCATCGCAGATGATTTTCCTGAATTACCAGAAATTGATGAGAAAAACGCCGTCATCTTCAAAACTAGTGCCGAAGATTTCAAAAACAGTATCGGCCAAGTTATTATTGCAAGCTCGAACGATCTCACTAGGCCAGCGTTAACCGGTCTATGTTTTGATACTAATAATGGTTCCCTGTTTGCTGTAAGCACCGATGGCTACCGCCTAGCTAAAAAAGAGATGATTAAAAAAGTTGAAAGCGAAGTAAAAGCTATAGTCCCTTCCAGTACTCTCCACGAAGTACTACGTACTATTAGTGATGACACAGAAGAGATAGAAATCTCTTTCAATGAGGACCTCGTTGAATTTAAATTAGATGAAACCCGAATCGTCTCAAAACTCATCGATGCTAGTTATCCAGATTATACTGCACTGATTCCAAAAAATAATGATACAGTTGTCACCCTAGATAGGGATGAGCTCATGCGAACAATTAAGCTCGCAGCGCTCTTTGCTCGCTCGGTTGACGGCTCAATTATTTGCGAAGCCAAGACCCCCGACTCCTTCTCTGTTCGCTCTATTGCAAATGAGTTTGGTGAAAACGACTCTAATCTACAGACAACCGTTGAAAAAGATAGCAAAACCAGACTCAACTCAAGATTCTTTATTGATGCCCTCAATTCTATTGGTAGCAAAGAAGTTATTATGGAATTCTCTAGTAGTGTCAAGCCAATCGTAATCCATGGAAAAAACGACGACACCTACACTCATATCATAATGCCACTAAACAAATGATTATTAAAGATATCAAACTCACCAACTTTCGTAATCACAAGAATTATAACCTCGAGTGCAAACCTAATATTACTTTAATTCTTGGCAGCAACGGCTTCGGTAAAACCTCAATTTTAGAGGCAATCTACATTCTCACGAGAGGAAAAAGCTTCAGAGCAACCGACCCCGAGATTTTAAACCGCGGTAGTAACTTTTATCGCATTGAACTCGAATATAATAGTGGCGAGAAAATATTTGCCACCTATGACGGTAACCAAAAAGTCTTCCATATAGAAGACAAAAAAACCAAACGTCTCCCCAAAAACTACAAACAACCGATCGTTTTATTTCTTCCCTCCGACCTCAACCTTATCAGTCACTCCCCTGGTCGTCGCCGTGATTATTTCGATCAAATCATTAGCCAAATTAATGAGAGCCACAGCTCAAATCTCTCAAAATACGAAAAAGCGTTAAGGCAGCGCAATGAATTATTAAAAAAAGAACATCATACCAAGGAAGACTTATTTTCGTGGAATATCCTCCTCTCTGAGTATGGCATTCAGATTCTGCGGGAACGCTTCAAGTGTGTCGAAGAATTCAATCAAAGAATCACTAATGTTTATCAATCTATCGCCGAGAACCAAGATGAAATTCATATCTACTATAAGACCGACCTGAATAGCTTTAAACAAGAAGATTACCTCAAACAACTCGAACAAAATTTCGAAAAAGACTCCTACCTTGGCCACACGAGTTTCGGTATCCATCGCGACGACTATGTTTTTGATTTCAACCAAAAAGTAGCCAATGGCTCCGCTTCTAGGGGAGAAACTCGCTCAATTATCCTAGCTCTTAAATTTATTGAAGCTAACCAAATTTACCAAAAAACCCACATATACCCCATAATCCTCCTAGATGATGTTTTTTCTGAACTTGATCCAGTCAGAAGAAAGGCCTTAACGAAAAACTTCAAAGACAACCAAATCATTATTACTAGCGTAGAAGACGTCGAGGTTTAAACTTATTTTTCCGCCACCTCGTCAAGCTCATCTATAAAAGCCATAACGGGGTTTTCTGACCCACCAAAGAACTTAATACGGCTATAAGCCAGGTCGTCATCGGCTGTTTTCTTCAATAATGCTATTGCTCGCGCAATCGATACAAAACGTTGAGCATATTTATTCTCTACCCAATCCGCATTATATTTGGAGTTTACAAAAGCTGCACCGGAGGCTATTCTTTTATCCTGTTCGGAAGCACCCAGTAAACTTTTTACCATACTAGCAAAATCAGACACAAAAGGAATCGAAGATGACCTGTTCTCTATAGCACTTAATATCCCGGCGTCAATTAATCCATCAGGTGTATTTCGCTTGACGGAATTTTTCATAAAACTGGCGAGATGGGAATCTTTATTTATCGTATAGTTGCCCGAAGAGTCAACCGTAGTGTTCCTTTCGACATAATCTAAAAACTCCGGATTATTGTATGGATCGTTTAATGTAGAAGTGTCAAAGACTATAGTTCTCGCACACTGTAGAGTGCCGACCGCCCCAATCGTACTGAGCGATTCGCAGTCACCAAATTTTGAAAGATATCCAGAGACGCTATCGGCTCGCGTTGTTGGGAAGATGCTAGCTATAGATTTGGAGGCTACATTTGTAAACGCCATACTTTTTGAAAAACCGCTCGACCACGTATGTCCCATGGAAATTCCAAAATTATATACAATCGAACCAAGGAAGGTATTTTTTGAGGTAATATCAAAAGGGCTTCTGTTTAACCTATCTGCTTTTGCATCAAGCGCGATAATTTCGTTATTGAGGTTCATATATGCCAGTACCGCCTCCTCGTCGCCAACAGTTCCGCCACTCATCTTAGCCAGCTTGTTCCCTACGTTGATGGCTCCCTCAACTAAAAACTCCCCAGCCGGTACACCATTAATAGTTTTATAGGAATTATCTACAAGCGAGCCTTGTATTACTGGTGCTACGGCGCCTACGATTTCCTGATCTCCTGTCGCATCGCCATCGGCTAGTCTGCCGATTTTACCTTTTACTGAATTAGCAGAAGTTGACACAGTATTGCTAGTAATCGCTCCGTAACCATTCGCCCCCTCCAATTTGCCCTCCACGGTTTTTAGTATTCTATCCGAGCTATAGTTTGCCACCTCCTCGGCGTTCACATCCTTTTTGGTTAAGACCGCGTAAAGACTTGGTGATTCTAGCGCGCTACCCTCTACTTTAACTACCTTCCCTGATTTTACGTCAAATACTTCGTTTGTTTTTGTTTCAAAAAGATTACTCAGCGACTCCATAATCTGCGAATCACCTCCGTCACCTGCCTTCATTTTACTAAAGTTCTCCATAGTACCTAGATAAAAACTCTGCGATCTTGTTTCCTTCGAAATAGTGTCAGCTATATTTAATACACTCGCTGAGTTTAATGTTGCAGAATTTCTGTCAGCCCCAGTACTTTTGGCGGTGGCGGCATTAATAAACTCCCAAGCATCATTCTTTGAGCTACCGGCTTCTCCGTTTTCTACATACTTAATCTCTACACCGTCTTCAGTTTCTTCCTCTACGACTGAGACACTATTTACTGCAATATCGCTTCCACTCCCCATTAAGGAATCCATTACTTCATTAAAATCCGAATCGCTCGTAAAATTATTCCTGCTCGAAATATCCTTCAATGCTTCATATGCCGAATCGTCATAATAATATGCCGACCTAGAGTAGGTCGCTTGATTAAATGCATTATATAATCCAACGTCGCTATGGATTTTTTCAACAAACTTCTCTGGTGTAATAATTTCTTCACCAGACTTTAATACTAAGTTACCACCATCTTTATTTTCATACCCCTCCATAAACTCACCATTCTTAATATAGCCAACCAATACATTATAATTCTTTAAAAAGCCAGCAGTTACCTTAGGGATCGCCCCATTTTTTAGTGCTTCTTTAAAAACAATTATTTTGCTCTCTACCGCATCCGCCCATTGTATGTCAAACTCTTCGATTAGCCTCTCCATAATCATCGACGGTATCATATATGCCGGCACGAAGAAAAATCCCGCCAAAAACACTACGATAATAATCGACGCCAAGGCACCAAGAGATTTCTTCTTTTTTCGCCCATTTTTGGCCGACCTCTTCCCTTTTACGTTTGCTTTAAAAGGTTTCCCACTAATAGCGCTTCGTTCGCTCGCTAATAACATGTTTGACGACATCTTAACAATATTATAACACGAATCCTCAAAAATAAAAGGCCACCCCTATGGATAGGTAGCATGTTATAATTACTACCAATGATTCAAATAGAAAAAATTATTCCAGGCGGACAAGCTTTAGCAACCTTACCCGACGGTAAAAAGATTTTTCTTTGGGGAGCTTTACCCGGTGAAGTGGTAAAAGATTATACTGTCACCAAAACAAAGTCGCATTTTGTCGAAGCAATTGCGCAGACTATCGAAAATTCGTCTCCACACCGCGTTCAACCAAAAGACGCTTGCTGGCTTTCCACCTCCCCTTGGCAAATTCTTGACTATCAATACGAATTGTCTCTTAAACAATCTCTAGTTGTCGAAATCTTTCGCGAACATCAAATTAATATTCCTTTACCCGAAATAATTACAGATAATAAAGAATATTTTTATCGTAACAAAATGGAGTACTCTCTTTATTGGGATAAAGAAGAAGCAATTATTAAACTATCCTTTCACCAACGCGGCACTCATCGCAAAATCCCAATCGATCATTCAAGCTTAGAGCGCCCCGAAATTTTTCAAAAGGCCACAGATATCGTTAATCAACTTAATAGTACCCACGAAGAAGCGCGAAAATATCAATCCCTTCTCCTAAGATGTAATCAAAATGGTGAAGTATCAGGTGGTCTCTACGAAAACCGCCAGCCACACCCTATTTTCCCTAATCTCCGAGACCTCGTTGCTGGATATGGATACTCATATTCACCGAACGGCTTCTTTCAAATTAATCTTCCGGTTTACGAATTGGCCCTTCATGAAATTGCTGAGCACATCGCTACGGATGAAGTGTTAGATCTCTACGCTGGTGTCGGCACTATTGGTCTTTCCGTAGCAAGAGATACTAACCTTACATTAGTAGAAGTAGACAAAAACGCTTTCCGTGAACTAGCAAATAATATCACAACTCGTAATGCGACTATCGAACCTATAAAAGAAATGGATTCCCTTTATCCTAGTCAAACAACCATTAGGCACGGTAACCTTACCGCTATTCTTGACAAATCAGAGAATGTAACCGAATACCTAAAACCTAATCAAACAATTATCCTTGACCCTCCGCGCTCTGGATGTGATAGTAAACTCATCAATAAGCTTCTTGAAACATGTCCTGCCACGGTTATTTACTTATCTTGCAATCCCGCCACGCAGGCCCGCGACGTTAAACAACTTCTAACAAAGTATCGCATCAAGACCATCAAAACCTACAACTTTTTCCCGCATACCCCACATATCGAAAATCTCACCGTACTTTCTTTAAAATAATCTAAGCCTTTATTATATTTTTCTACATTTTGCGCATCATCCGTGGTAGAATTAGTCTAAGACGGAAAGGTGGCCGAGTGGTTTAAGGCGCACGCTTGGAAAGCGTGTAAAGGGGCAACTCTTTCGCAGGTTCAAATCCTGTCCTTTCCGCCAAAATGATAAAAACATGGAGAAAAAGTGAGCGAGAACATACTAATCGAACTAAAAGGCTTAACCAAGAGGTATGGTTACGGAGATACGGAATCGTTTGCACTAAAAGATTTCGATCTTACGATCAAACGTGGTGAGTTCATTATGATTATGGGCCCATCTGGTTGTGGTAAAACCACCCTGTTAAATATTATCGGTCTCTTAGATCGCGCCACTAAGGGTGAGTATGTTCTAAATGGCGAAGATGTTGCTGGAATTTCTGCTCGTCGCCAAGCCAAACTCCGTGCTAAAAAAATCGGTTTTGTTTTTCAGAATTTCAACCTTATCGAAGATTTACCTATTATCGAAAACGTCGCTCTGCCACTAGTCTATGCTGGCTACTCTAAAACGATTCGCTTAAAAAATGCTTCAACCGCCCTCAAAAGGTTCCATCTAGAAGAAAGAGAGTATTATTTCCCTTATCAATTATCTGGTGGGCAACAACAGCGTGTCGCTATCGCGCGTGCCATCGTTAGTGATCCGGAAATCATTCTAGCAGATGAGCCTACTGGTAATCTCGATTCCCGCGCTTCACATATCGTCATGGAAGAGCTTAAAGCCATCCATGAAGAAGGCAACACTATTATTATGGTGACACATAACCCCTCTTTAACTTCCTATGCTACTCGCGTCATTAATATGTTAGACGGGCAGATTGATACAGATATAAAAACCGTCGCCGATGCTAACCTTCCGCAACCAATCAGTGTCAAGATTAAGAAGAAAAAACAACAACAGGAAGGTTTTATTTCGATTGACACTGACGAAGATAAAAAAACGAAAAAGCGTAAAAAATCCAGGAGGAGGCAATAATGGCACTGCTTTTAAAAAATCATCTCAAACTTGCTAAAGCCGCTATTAAAGAAAATCGCACCAGGTCATTTCTTACTTGTCTCGGTATAGCGATTGGTGTAGCTAGTATAAGCCTGATTCTTTCGCTCACGGGTAGTATTTCGCAACTTATTCACGATGAAATCGGTGAAATTGGTTCCGATCTTCTTGTAGTCCGCCCTAGCTCCACTAAAGATTCTGTTACCAGTCTAGTTGAGGAGTTGACGTCAGCAAATTCGTTCCAGAAATCTAATCTTACCGTATCTGATGTTAAGGCTATTTCAGAGGTTGAACACATTACAGCTGTCGCCCCCATCGCTGTTTCTACTAATACGGTTTCCTCTGAGAAAAACACGTTTTCGTCGGTGACAGTCCTAGGTACCAACCTCGATTTTATCAAAATCGAACCTCTCTCTTTACATTACGGCGCCTTCCTCACGGAAAGTAATCACGAGAATTCCGTTGTCTTGGGACACACGCTTTCGCTGGCTTTATTCAATACTATTAATAGCACCGTAGGTAAAACTATTACTATTATGGGAGAAAAGTTTATGGTAGTTGGAGTGCTGGACGAGGTAGAAAAATCCATCAGTTTTGATAATGTTGACTTTGATAATGCTCTAATCGTAGATATCGATAGTCTAGACAAGATTACAGGTTCTACTCAGATCCAACAGATTAATATCAAGGCTGAGAACACAGACAGCCTTAGTCAAATTTCGTCAAATATCGAAAGGACTCTTACAGAACACAAGCAAGGCGATCAAAACTTCTCAGTTGCCTACGGCGAAGATATTACTCACCCAGCTAGCTCACTATTTGTTGTAATATCTGGAATGTTAACGACCGTAGCCGCCATTTCGTTAGTGGTTGGTGGCATTGGTGTGATGAATATTATGCTTGTTTCTGTGGCGGAACGTACGCATGAAATTGGCGTCAGAAAAGCGGTCGGAGCCTCTAGTCGTAACATTCTTATGCAATTCCTCTTTGAGGCGCTTATTCTATCAATATTAGGCGGATTCTTCGGTCTAGTCTTAGGATATACCTTAGCATTCCTACTTTCAATTATTACGCCTTTTTCGCCATACGTAAGCCTAGAGATTATTGCAATCAGCTTCTTAACTACCTTGGCTATTGGTATCATTTTCGGTATTTATCCAGCCATCAAGGCAGCATCTAGGAATCCAATCGATTCACTTAAGCATTACCGTTAGGATCATTATGCAAAACCTCAAAAAGCAATTAGAGAAACTACCATTTTATAATACCGCTGTGCTCCCTTATCACTATGCCCAATCAGTCGTCTCGGGTCTAGTTTATAAGTTTCCTGGCAGAAAACTTCACGTTATTGGCGTAACGGGTACTAATGGTAAATCTACTACCTGTTTTATGATTTGGCAAATGCTCAATCACTCTGGCAGAAAAGCTGGGCTTATGACGACAATCGCTTGGGGTGTCGATAAAATCAAACCAGAACTAAATCATATGACAACTTCCGACTCTTTTACGCTAAACCGTAGGATTCGCGAGATAGCCGACTCAGGTGCGGAATACCTCGTACTCGAGATTACGTCTCACGCCCTAGCTGAATTCCGGATTCTTAATATTCCGATCGAGATTGCTGTCTTCACAAATTTAACCCACGAACATCTAGACTACCACAAAACCATTGCAAAATATCGCGCCGCCAAAGGAAAGCTTATCAGAAAAGCCGATTTTAGTATTTTGAACGCTGACGATTCCTCGTGTGGCTACTATCAAAAGATTGCCAAAGATTATACCACCTATGGTATTAAAAAAGGTAGAAATCGTGCAGAAAACATCAAACTTTCGCCTAGTGGGGTAAAATATTCACTTGGTGATATAAAAATCACAACAAACCTCCCGGGGGAATTTAACGTCTACAATTCCCTAGCCGCCGCTCTAGTTGGACAAAAACTAGGTCTAACCAACCAAGAAATATCAAGCGGTATCAAGTCGCTAGAAAGCGTTGAAGGCCGCATGACAATTATAGACGAAGGCCAACCATTCAAAGTTATCGTAGATTACGCTCATGCTCCAGACGCCCTAGAAAAGGTTTTTTCCTCCCTTGGGAATCATCGCGGTAGAATTATCTCAGTCCACGGTGGCGCCGGTCGAAGGGACCCTTCTACTCGCCCGATTCGTGGCGAAATCTTAGCAAAATATTCAGATATTGTGATTATTACCGAAGATGACTCTCGTGATGAAGATCCTGATCTGATCGCCGCCGGCTTCATTGAAGGGGCAACTAAGGCTGGTAAAACTCTTAACCAAAATCTTTTCATAGAACTAAACCGCGAGAAGGCTATCGAGCAGGCATTGGATTTAGCCAAAAAGGACGACGTAATTTTAATTTTAGGCAAAGGCCACGAAAAAACCATTCTCCGCGCTGACGGCCCGCACCCTTTTGAAGATATTAAAGTTGCTCAAAAAATCCTTCAGAAAAAATTCAGTAAGCCATAATCACTACCTAGATATTCATTCTAAAGCATATTGTATATTTTTTGATCAAAGCGCACAATAATATTATTCAGGATTGTACTCTGCGATCCCATCGATGATATTTTGGACAGGAATTCCTAATTCGTTGGCTATAGTGGCGGCGCATGCCATATATGACACCGCGGTTTCCCCTGTCACAAAAGTTGCTACGGTTGCAATCTCAGTATTAATCGACAAAGTCGCCTCGGTACCTTTCGGATAAAGCTTAGAATTTAAGATTTTTACATCAGCACCAGTTAGTCCGTAGCAAGCGGTAGACTGCTCACCTCTAAAATGTGCAAAAGCCTCGTAATTCGCATCATCCTTATTCAAAACTACTATCTGTGGCTTCATATCAAAAAGCGTCTTTTCGCATTCCAAGTACTCTTCTGAAGTCATATCGTCAAGCCCCGCATTTACAAAGTTTGTCATAGCCGCCACGGTTACGGGTAAACCAAAGAATACGTTATCTCTCAACCCCTCGGCGGGAACAGTTACAATCACTACGTTTGCTCCAGCTTTCCAAGCGTCACTCAAAAACTTGTGTAGCATCCCTATCTTAAAAGGTTGATCACTGGCCAGTACAGCCACTTGTTCTCCAGACGAACGCAAAATCTCGTGCACGTAATGAGCTACCACGGTCTTCCCTGTCGTACCTGTTATGGCTACCAATTTCATGTCCTTTAGCGGGTTGCCGTAATAAGACTTTAAAATCTTGGCTTTGAGTTTTTGAGATTTTGTTTTAAGCCCACTTCTTTTCTTGTTTTCCTTAGTATTATCCCGCTTCTCCATAATACGCCAATTATACCACCACTGATTTAAAAAACCAAACACCAGCCCTATAGTGTATAATACGAGCATGGATTTAGATTTGGTCAGGCTAAACGACTGGTTATCGGGTTTCATTAATTTTGAACGCAGTCCAGATAAGAATATGCTTAATCTAAGTACTATGGCAAAGCTCTGCGATTACTTTGGGCATCCAGAAAAATCTTGCCCATGTTTTCATGTGGCTGGTTCCAAAGGTAAAGGTACTATTGCGGCTGGTATTGCCGAGATTTTGAGCGCAGCAGGGTATCAAGTTGGTATTTATGCTTCCCCTCACGCCTACCATTTTACTGAGCGAGTTTGCTCAGCGGCCGGGCCGTTCCCCGCCGATATCTACTATGCTGCTGAAGCGGAGCTTAAAGCTGGTGTTGCTAAACTAATTGAAGACGGCACTTTATCGCGAGAGGCTCTCACGTGGTTTGAACTAGTTACTACATTTGCTATGTTGGTGTTTAAAAAAGCTAGAGTAGACTATGCTGTTTATGAAGTAGGCATGGGTGGGCGTCTTGATACTACTAATATAATTGTGCCAAAATGTATTTCTGTAGGACCAATTGAACTAGAACATACTGAATATCTAGGGGATACTCTCGCGAAAATTGCTACCGAAAAATCTGGGGTCTTTAAGCCAGGTGTACCAATTATTTCCGCCCCACAGCCAAAGGAGGTGTCGGAAGTTCTAGATAAAGCCGCGCAAGCCAACTCGGCTACAATTACTTATGTACCAACCGGAGATTATCGATCTGTGGACGCTATGATTTCTAAACTCTCAGTAAAAACGGTACTACCTGAGATTCCTGAAGAAGTAGTCAAAACTGGTTTAAACCAAATCAGCTTGCCAGCCCGCTACGAAATCGTTCGTAGCGTCGAGGGTTACTCATTGCCGCTTATTCTAATTGATGGAGCTCACACCGCAAACAGTATCAAAGTCGTAATCGATCGCATGAGACGCGACAAGATCTCCGGCAATCTCCTCTTTAGTTGCGCTTATGATAAGCATGTTGAAGAAATGGCGACTATTCTAATAGACTCTAAGCTCTTCAAAAAAATCTACCTAACCATTCCGGGGGATTTTAAAAAATCAGACCTAAATCGCATTGTAAACGCCTTTTCTTCCAGCAATTGCGTCGAAATAGTAAATCCAAATTATACGGAAGTCATCCAAAAGGCCCTAGAAGATTCCAGTCTGGAAAAAATGCCACTTATTGTACTCGGCTCCTTTCATCTCGCCGGTGAAGTCAGAAAACTCATTTAAAAATTAATTAGTTGCAAGTTGTTTTAGCTAATCACAGTACCAACGTAGGCAGCTATGTTGGTAAAAATCGTTCCATAAGATAGGTCATGATCCGTCACCGCGTCCCTGGTCTCCATACTTGTCGCGATAATGCTCTACAATATAATAATCGCGGCTCGTAATAGCGTATTTGATTTCTGAGTCTTCGTCGGATTTTTCTCTGTATCTTTCAAGGAATTCACGGCATTTTTCTAGATAATCCCCTACGGAAACCTCAATGGGCCTAGCATCTTCGCTAATTTCCCCTTTATCCATAGAAGTGCCAATGTACTTGTCGACATCTGCTACGAAAACATGTGAAACTTGCGTAAAACCCTTCGTGATACCAAGTTTCCGAAGGTTTTTCACTGTGTATCCAGTCTCTTCCAATACTTCTCGCCGGAACGTCTCCTCTGACGTCTCGTTACCCTCTTTACCGCCACCAGGCAGTTTATATTGTCCAATCTTGGGCTTTAAGAACGCCAATATGTTTCCATTCGGCAAAAATACCAAACCCCTCGAAGCTTCCCTAGGATAGTACAAGTTGTAATTAGCTAACCTAGGATTAGAGTAGTTCTCATAAATCACCTCTTCCATTTTCCGTATTATATCACGGGCCTCAACAAAAAAAGGATTCACATCAAGCTTCTAGCGAGATACGAGCCCTATTTTTTGTGTACTACCGCTAGGTAGCGGCGGAAGCGAGAGGATGAATAATCCTCAGTGCTTAGAGTCGTCAAACTATCTACAAGCGATGGAGACTTCGTCTCCGCACGCTCCTCAGTCAATAAAAAACCAAGAGCAAGCTCTCGTTTTCTATTTCCTTCGGAACGCCAGAAACGCTGTGCGTTTCCATCGCTTAGACTAGCTTGGCGGAAGCGAGAGGATTCGAACCTCCGAGACGCTTGCGCGCCCACACGATTTCGAGTCGTGCGCCTTCAACCACTCGGCCACGCTTCCACCTAGCATTATATCACATCTGTTACCAAAACACGAAATCGCCACCCTGGATAAAAACATTACCAATGGATTCTGCTGGACAAAAAGCTATCAAGTTCCTCTGTTTTTAACAATGATTAACGTTATAAAACCTCAACCATTTATCAAGACACCGCTAAGGCACGCCGCTAAGGTGTAGTTGACAAGTACCAACAAAAGTGTTATCATAAAAAAGCATAGATAGAGGTATAACAAAAAAATCAACTCTATCTATAGAACATCACATCTTTTTATAAAAAAAGGGGGGAGAAAAAAATGAGAAAATTAGGGATAATTTCTGTGGTGCTTCTTATAATCGGGTGTATGGGCATAATAACGGTAAAAAACCGCCCGATAAGTTCATCCGTAAAAGCGGCAAGCCGCCTAATCGCCGACACAGTCGTTTTAGGAATGGAGAATTGTTATGCTAACGTCTATGGGCGTGCCACGGGAGACAGCAACTTTGCCGAAGTTATTCAGCGGCTCGACTCTGCCGTAACGCCAGAATATAATTACAACCTCATGAATGCGGAACTTCATAAGCGTCTCTATGATGTTTATGGTACCATGCTGAAATGGAGCGTGAATATAGGCTATGGTATGTACGCAAACTATGCATTGGTGGATTTTAATGACGATGCTAAGTGGGATTTTGCACTAAAAGCCGTAACCGAATCACCGGGACAGGACGTCTTCTTTTATTGTCTATCAGGAGTCGTCAACCCTACCGATAGAAGCATAGCTTCGATAGTTGGGGTAGTAACTATAGATGGTGTAGACATCCTCCTGGCGAGTAAGGCGGAATTCGATTATACGCGAATTTATTCGACAGAGGATGCTAGACACCTCATTGAGGCATCTCTAGATGCTGTATTAGTAGACAACGCGGAGCAATGCTCCGCTTTTTTCTGCCTAGTATAGCCGATCAAGAGCTTGCTTTGTGTTCGCTTCCTGAACTCAACTAAAGTATTTTCTACAACAATAAAAAAATGTGGTATAATAACAGAGTCACCTTTACGGTGATGTTCATTTAATTTCTAGGTGGATGTAGTTGATTAAACATCCACATATATTCTTATTAACCCTAAAGGTTAACGAGAATACCATCATTATTATTGTTCGCGCCCGTAGCTCAGCTGGATAGAGCGTTTGCTTGCGGAGCAAAAGGTCGTAGGTTCAAATCCTGTCGGGCGTACCATGAAATAAAAACAAGACCAGAGGTCTTATTTTTATTTCATGAGATATTCTACAGATTTGAACCGTAGGTTCACCCGGACAACGAAGTGAGCAAAAACCGGGAGCTTGCTCACGGTTTTTCGAACGAGGCAGTCCGGTATCATTTGCGCGCTAGCGCAAATGAGGTGTCCTGTCGGGCGTACCATGAAATAAAAACAAGACCAGAGGTCTTATTTTTATTTCATGAGATATTCTACAGATTTGAACCGTAGGTTCACCCGGACAACGAAGTGAGCAAAAACCGGGAGCTTGCTCACGGTTTTTCGAACGAGGCAGTCCGGTATCATTTGCGCGCTAGCGCAAATGAGGTGTCCTGTCTGGTGCAATAAAAGCACAGAATAAACGTTATAGCTTAAAATGATGGCTAGGTGTCAAAGCGCATTGCTCCATTATCCCATATCGAGTATACTTTTTATAATATTCAACACTCTGTTACCCCTCTTTTTATTATGCATTCTGTCAAGTCTTGTCCGAATGTGGCCTCCAACCGCATAGGCTTCCTGTTCTGCGATTTGTGAAAAGTAATCTCGATTCCCGTTTAATAGATACGATCTTTTCGGGCCAACATAAGCCAAATTATTCATAAAATACATCCTTGCCTTAATATCGTTGGCATTGATATAATACTCGCCATTGTTTCCCTCGTCATCCAACTCGTCTTGTTTAGCATGCCACAATTCGTGGCATACGGCCGATATTGTCCAGTCAGATAGTCTCCCCGTCCCTAGCTTAGAAGGCTTTTGGAAATGAATACTTCTGTCCCCATGACAATAATAGGCACCAGCATATTCTTCAGGTAGCTCCTCATTTTCTGTTGGGATATTAAACAGTTTTTTATATAACTTCACTAGTTTTGATTCTTCAAACCTAAACCACTCAAGCCTAATTGGATGACTTTGGCCATCTATATCTAAATTCTTGATATCAAAGGACTTTTGCACGTGCGCAATGACCAAGGTGAGTTTATCTTCGTAGCTTAGCGAATCATTGTGATTAATGCTCTCAATCTCATTCAAATCAACCTTGTCCGCCCATTGCTCCATCTCTGTGTCAGCTACTTCCTTGTTGTATCTAAAAACCTCACTATTGTCCTCCTACGGAATTGCTTCCAAGAACTCGCCGACATGGACAAGATATTGCGATTTTCGCCATCCACTTTAACAGCAGTGTTGGATTGCTCGAAATCATTAGGGAAGTAATGTCCGGACCTGAGGTCGGTATACATATCTACAGCTTGACTCCTTAGCCTCTCGAATTCTTCCGTTGAATACTCCGAGTTCTTCGACTCAGCATCTATAAGTTGCCAACTCATCGATTCAATAACGCGGTCCTGAAATTCTTCTAAATCGACGCTTGTATCAATTGTATCGACTCCATTTTTTATGACTACCCTTCTTTTCCTACAATCTTGCAGGACTCCATATAAAAACTCATCATAATCTAGAATACGCGAATTTGAGTAGTTCGGACTTCTTATAAAGGACTCTAGCGCGGCGGATGCAACATCCTCAATAGTGCCAGACAAAGAGCCTTCTCGTTGCCTTTTAGTCAAAATTGTGAAATGTGAATTCGCTTTTTTTAATTTTTCTTGGGCCACAACAACATCGAATCCATAGATTCCTTCAGTTGCAGCAAGTACGTTATCGAATAGCTCCTTTTCGTCGTTAAAAAAACAACGCACCTCTTTTTCTTCGTCGGACCAATAGCCTTCCTCATATGCCGAACGAATAATCCCTATGCAAGAAATGATAGATTTATCAGACTCACTTAAATTGCTATCATTATAGAGTGATTCTAATTCTGGGCGACCCATCTCGGAATAATTAAGGATACGTTCATTAAATTGTTCGATAATCTCATTGTTTCGTATTAATGCTTCATGATTATTGCGAATGATTTCTTCAGCCTCTTCTTTGGGCTTCCCCTCAATAATAGAATTAAGCTCGGACTGTGTGTATACATTATCTGTCAAATCAAGATCAAATGGCTTTGGCTGCTTCGTTGCCGGATCCATCCCTTTTAGCCATTTTACCATTTCGCTATTAGTGTTATACAGCGCCAACTCAGGTTGGTCATTACCGCTAGCCGAAATTGATTCTATACTATTCATACTAATATGATAACATAATAGCATCAAAACCACCCCGCCAGACTTACCGAGCAGCCATGCTCTACACAAAACATAATGTTTTTCTTGGTCGGTAGTAGCCATAACCAAAATACCACCAGTGTTATGTGTTATTTATAAAAAATTAAGACGATTATGCTATAATCAAGCCATGGAATGGAAAAAAATCACCGACATCATATTAATTACATCATTAATTACGCTAGGAGTTTTCGCTATCCTGGCTCTATATCAATGGATTACGCGCAAATCAATCAAAAAGGTCGATAAACGCCTATTATGGATGCCTTTACCACTAGTTTTAATGGTTTTTGTTTGGATCCTATTTGATAAGTTTCTTATTCTGGACGTACGTCCAAATGGTTCCGGTGAGCCATCCTTCCCTTCTACCCACGTCATGGTTGTGTCCACAATCTTCTTCCTCGCTACCATGAATCTCCCCAAGTATGTTAAATCCAAGGTTGCTCGAATCATCTTAGACTCAACTATGGTTGTTCTAATTTCCTTGACCTGCGTTGGTCGTGTGCTCTCAAACATGCATCGGCCACTAGATGTTATCGGGGGACTTGTATTTGCATTTATCTTTACGGAGATATATTATTATACTATTCATAAGAAAAAGGCCAAAAAATGAGTAGTGTTTTTACTAAAATCATCAATAGGGAGATTCCCTGCTACAAAATATACGAAGACGACAAAACGCTTTCGTTTCTGAATATTAACCCGGAGACCAGAGGTCATGTCCTGGTAATTCCAAAGATTGAAGTCGAAAAGGTTTACGATTTGCCACAAGATTATTTCCAAGCCCTCATGGAATCCGCCAAAAAAATCGCTCAACACATGGACAAGAAACTCGGAACAAGAATCGTCTGGAAAATCATTGGCAAAGACGTACCCCACGCCCACGTCCACCTGCTCCCTTTCGACGAGACCTGGACCAAAGACAGGGTCATTGAAACCACCCCGGAAGAATTCGAACAAATCCGCCAAGAGCTCGAGCTTACCAGCTAGCCGTCCCTTAGGGAGAAACAGCCTCACCCGGCAATTCGTTAAATATGGTATAATTATACTATGAAATTTTCATCAAGTTATGAACCGGGAGAATACGAAGCGGACATCTATGCCGCTTGGGAGACCGCAGGAGTCTTCAACCCTACAGTTCCTACTGTTCCCGTAGACAACAACAGTAATGGCGTCGATGATCGCCAAGAAAAAAAATCGACTGACGTTTTCTCTATCGTAATGCCACCACCTAACGCAAACGGCAATCTTCATATTGGTCATGGTTTAACTATTGCTCTCGAAGATTCCCTTACAAGATTCTATCGCTTAAAAGGTCTGTCTTCTTGGTATGTTCCTGGTGCCGATCACGCAGGCTTTGAGACCTGGGTTGTCTATGAACGTAATCTCGAGAAGTCTGGACACACTAGATTTGAATTTGATCGTAATGAGCTATATGCTAGGGTTTGGGATTTTGTAGCCGAACAGCGTGGTAATATGGAGTTGCAACTTCGTGCTTTAGGCGCATCTTGTTCGTGGAAAGACCTTACTTTTACCTTAGACGAAAACGTCATTGACCGCGTCTACACCACTTTCGAAAAAATGTGGAACGATGGCATGATTTACCGCGGCAAAAAATTGGTCAACTATTGCACAAAGCACCGCACGGCCTTCGCCGACATCGAAGTAGATTATCAGGAAGAAAAAACTCCTCTCTACTACATCAAGTACGGCCCATTTACCCTAGCCACCACCCGCCCCGAGACCAAGTTCGGCGACACTGCAGTCGCAGTCAACCCCAAAGATGAGCGCTACCAAGAATGGATTGGTAAAACCATCACCGTCGAAGGCGTCAACGGCCCATTTCAAGTCGAAGTTATTGCCGACGAAATGGTAGATATGGAATTTGGCACTGGTGTAGTAAAAATCACTCCGGCTCACGATTTTAACGACTGGGAGGCTGGCCAGCGCCACAATCTTCGCGTGGTCCAAGTGATTGATGAGACTGGTCATCTAACTGAAGCGGCTGGGCGCTTTGCTGGTATGACTGTAGAAGAGGGCCGCAAGGCTGTTGTTAAGGAAATGGACAAAATGGGTCTCATTATCAAAGTAGACCATAACTATGTCAACAAGGTCCCTCACTGCTACAAGTGCGGTACCGTGATTGAGCCTATGTTAAAAGAGCAGTGGTTTATCGATGTCAAAAAGCTTGCCGATGTTGCCATTGAGCATCTTGAGAATAATGAGATCAAATTCCACCCCGCTAACAAGCAGAAGGTCCTGATCAATTATCTTAAGAACCTTAAGGACTGGAATATTTCACGTCAAATTCCATGGGGTATCGCTATCCCGATGTTTAGAAAGGTAGACGATAGTGCTACCGATGAGCCAGACTGGATTTTTGACCGTCGCACCGACCTCAAAGAAATCGAAAAAGCCGGCGTCAAATACGTTCGCGATGAGGATACTTTCGATACCTGGTTTAGCAGTAGTCACTGGCCGATTGTTTGTACCGACTGGACAGAAGGCAACTTCAACCCATATTACCCTCTAAACGTCATGGAAACCGGCGCAGATATTCTCTTTGCCTGGGTAGCCCGTATGATCATGATGGGTCTCTATGTTACTGGCGAGGTGCCATTTAAAGAGGTTTATCTCCACGGTCTCGTCCTCGATGCCCATGGCAAGAAAATGTCGAAGTCCAAGGGTAACGTCATTAACCCAATGGAAATGGTAACCAAATACGGCTCCGACGCTTTCCGCCTCGGTATTCTCCGCGGTCGCTCCGCCGGTATGAACCAGGCCTTCTCCGAAAACTCTGTCATCGCTGGTCGCAACCTCTGCAATAAACTTTGGAACATTTCCCGATTAGTCCAAGGTATTGTTGATGAGAGGTCGGAAGAGTTTGAAAATACTTTCATCGAAGGGGGTTCGGAGCCTGGCAAGGCGAGAAGTAGCGCCGAAACCCCTGTGGCGACAGGGGTTTCGGACGCGCCCCGAGAGGAAAGTGTTTCAAACTCTTGCGCTACCAACGATAATCACAAACCGAGCACGTTAAGAAAGAGTGTTTCTTCAGATTATTACACTACAGACAACATGGGCGAAGACTGGATCTGTCGCGAGCTTAATAACTGTCTAGAACAGGTTTCAAAATGTATGGCAGACTATCGCTTTGCCGAAGCGGTAGAAGTGTTATATCAGACTATCTGGGACAAATATGCCGACTGGTTCCTCGAATCCCAAAAGATTTATAAGAACACCAACCTTCTAAAGCGTACTCTAGAAACTATCCTTATTGCTCTGCACCCATTTGCTCCATTCGTTACCGAAGCGATTTGGCAAAACCTCAGCTGGACGGATGGCTTTATTATCAACGCCAAATGGCCTTCTAAGCTCAAATTTGACCCAATTTCGGCCGAGAACTTCGAAACCATAAGAACTATCGTCTCTGAGGTCAGAACTACCCTGCAGGCCCTGCCAGGCACCAATAACACGAAAAAATACGGGCTGTTATACGATAATGACAGTATTGTGGCTGATAATCAGCTTCTCATTAAGACGCTTTCAAAGGCCCCAACCATTAATTCCCTAGATGGCGCTCCTCGCGGTCTCAGGCTCGCTCTCGCGAACCACGAGCTCTATCTAGACGTCCCAGAGAAGGTCGTCAAAGATTATAAAGACGCCCTCACCGAGCGCATCCTAGCTGTCGGCCGCGAGCTCGATAGCCTAAATCTCCGCATGAGTAATCCTAACTACGTAAACAAAGCCCCGGCGCACCTCG